>NZ_JAMBDI010000049.1:0-56976 GCF_036858055.1 Pseudomonas sp. SF2
CACCGGCGAAGCCGGTGCCATGCACCGCGTCGCCTGCTTCGCGGGCATGCCCGCTCCCACAGGTTCCGTTTAGCCTTTGAGGTGCAATCAGCGCACGCCCGGCGAAACGATGATTTTCACGTTCTCCTCCTTGTTGTTGACCAACTCCTCGAAGCCCAGCTCGACAATCTGCTCCAGTCCGATCCGCCCGGTCACCAGCGGGCGAATATCCAGCCTGCCGTCAGCGATGAAGGCAATCACATCGGCAAACTCGCCGTTATAGGCCAACGCCCCCAGCACCTGCTTTTCAGTGGACACCAGTTCGAAGAAGTTGAACTCGCTCGGCTCCTCGAATATCCCCACCAACACGCACTTGCCCGCCTTGCGGATGGTGTCGATGGCCAGCTTGGCCGTGTGCTTGTTGCCGATGCATTCAAAACTCACATCCGCTCCCAGCCCGGCAGTCAGCTTGCGGATTTCCGCCAAGGCGTCGCACTGGCTGGGGTCCAGCACTACGCTGGCGCCAACTTCTTTAGCCTTGGCCTTGCGCGCCGAGGACATTTCCAGGGCGATCACCTGCGCCGCCCCCGCTGCCTTGGCACACATGATGGTGCACAGGCCGATGGTGCCGGCGCCGACCACCACCACGGTCTGGCCCAGCAGGCTACCGGCCTTTTTCACCGCATGCATGCCCACCGCCAGCGGCTCGATCAGCGCCCCGGCCTCCGACGGGAAGCCCTGCGGTAGCCGATACAGCAGGTTGGCGGGCACGTTGACAAGCTCGGCAAAGGCGCCGTTGTTCATCAGGCCGGTGAAGGCCAGACGCTCGCAGATGTTGTACAGGCCATGGGTGCAGTAATAGCAGGTGCCGCAATGCTGACAGGCGTCCGCAGCCACCGGGTCGCCGACGGCAAAACCTTCCACGCCTTGACCCAGCTTGGCAATCTGGCCGCAGAACTCGTGGCCGAGGATGCACTGGCCCTGGATGCCGGTCAGCGGGTGCGGTGCCTCCACCGGGATGAATACCGGGCCGGCGACGTATTCGTGCAGGTCGGAGCCGCAGATGCCGCACCAGTCCACCTTGATCTGCACCCATCCGGGCGCAGGGTCGGCCGGCAGGGGCACCTGTTCGACGCGAATGTCATTGCGGCCATGCCAGACGGCGGCGCGCATGTGGGTGTGGCTCAGGTCGTTCATGGGTTTTCTCCAGGCTCACGGAAAGGGCTTAGTGCTTGCGCAGGAATGCGAGCAGTTGCTGGTTGACCTGTTCGGCCGCTTCCATCTGCACCATGTGCCCAGCCTCAGGCAGCACCAGCACTTCAGCCTCCAGCCCTTCGGCATGGCTGGCCGGGATGATCGCGTCCTTGCCGCCCCACACCACCAGGGCCGGGTGTTGCCCCAGCACCCCGCGCAGGTCGTGGCGCTGCCGGTCGCCGTCGGCGATGTCCGATGCCAGCAGGCGCAACGCGTCGTCCACCCCTTCCAGGCGCTTGAACTTGAGCATGTCCTCCAGCATCTGCCGGGTGACCAGTGCCGGGTCGGCAAACAGCTGCACCATCTGCGGCTTGAGGGCATTGCGGTTGGCGGCAGCGACGAAGCCTTGCAGGTACTGCCCGTTGATCGCCTCGCCCAGCCCGGCGCTGGCCACCAGGCTCAGGCTGGCCACCCGCTGCGGTGCCAGGCGCGCCACGTTCAGGCTGACTGCGCCGCCCATGGAGTGGCCGGCCAGGTGGGCCTTGGTGATGTCCAGGTGGTCGAGCAGGGCCAGCACGGTTTCGCTCAGTTCATCCAGGTCGCCGCGTTGCAGGGCCTTGCCCGACTCACCATGCCCCGGCAGGTCGAGGGCGATCACCCGCCGCTCGGCTGCCAGCGCCGGGTGGTTGAACAGCCAGTTGTTGAGGTCGCCGCCAAAGCCGTGCACCAGCACCAGCGGCGTGCCGCCATCGCCCAGCTCGAACCAGCGCAGCAGGCGACCGCCCACTTCCGCCTTCTGTGGCACTGGCCCCTGGGCCTGGTCAGCGCCACCTTCGGCGACGAACTCGGCCTGGAAGCGCTGCACCACGGCATCGATTTCAGCCTCTTCGGCTTCCCCTTCCACCACCACTGCCAGCAGCGCACCGACCGGCAGGGTTTCATCCGGCCTGGCCACCTGGCGACGCAGTACGCCGCTGAACGGGGCTTCGACGCTGCTGCTGATCTTGTCGGTCTCGACGTCCAGCACCTCGTCGCCCTTGTTGATTTCATCACCTTCCTGCTTCAGCCAGGTGTCCACCCGGCCCTCGGTCATCGACAGGCCCCACTTGGGCATGGTCAGGGTATGGATCTGGCTCATGCGGCACTCCTTGCGGCTTCGATCACTTTGCGTACCGCAGCCTCGATCTTCGCCGCGTCAGGGATGTACAGGTCTTCCAGTGCATCGGAGAACGGCACAGGAGTATGCGGGGCGGTGACCATCTCGATCGGGCCCTTGAGCGCGCCGAAGGCCTTCTGCGCCACCAGTGCGCTGATGTCGGTGGCCATGGAGCAGCGTGGGTTGGCTTCGTCGATCACCACCAGGCGGCCGGTCTTTTCCACGCTTTCCAGAATGCTGTCTTCGTCCAGCGGGCTGGTGGTGCGCAGGTCCAGCACCTCGCAGTCGATACCCTGGCGGGCCAGGTTGTTGGCGGCCTCCAGCGCCACATGCACCATGCGGCCGTAGGTCACCAGGGTCACATCGTCGCCATCACGCAGGAAGTTGGCTTCGCCGAACGGCACGGTGTAGACCTCTTCCGGCACCTCGCCTTGCATGCTGTACAGCAGCTTGTGCTCGCAGAAGATCACCGGGTCGTTGTCGCGGATCGCCTGTATCAACAGGCCCTTGGCATCGTACGGCGAGGACGGGCAGACCACCTTCAGGCCGGGGATATGCGTCCATAGCGAGGTGAGCATCTGCGAGTGCTGGGCCGCTGCGCGCAGGCCGGCGCCGTACATGGTGCGCATCACCAGCGGGGTGACCGCCTTGCCGCCGAACATGTAGCGGAACTTGGCGGCCTGGTTGAGGATCTGGTCCAGGCAGCAGCCGGCGAAGTCGACGAACATCAGCTCGCACACCGGGCGCAGGCCCTGGGTGGCGGCACCGACGGCGGCGCCGACGTAGCCGATTTCCGACAGCGGCGCGTCGAGCACGCGCCCCGGGAACTGGTGGTACAGGCCCTTGGTCACGCCCAGCACGCCACCCCAGGCGTCATCCTCGCCGGGGGCACCGGCGCCGCCGGCGACGTCTTCGCCAATGATGAACACCGTGTTGTCGCGGCGCATTTCCTGGGCCAGGGCTTCGTTGATGGCCTGCTGGTAGCTGATCTTTCTTGCCATGGTGATTCTCCTGTTGTTCTTGTAATCCGCGGCTCAGGGGTAGGCGACGTAGACGTCGGTGAGCAGGTCGGCGGGCTGTGGCTTGGGATCGGACTTGGCGCGGCGCACAGCGTCTTCGATCAGGTCTTCGACGCGGGCGTCGATGGCGTCCAGTTGCGCAGCCGTGAGCAGGCCGGCGCGGGTGGTCTTGTTGCGGAACTGCATGAGGCAGTCGCGGGATTCGCGCAGGTTCTTCACTTCATCGGGGGCGCGGTAGGTTTGTGCATCGCCTTCGAAATGGCCGTAGTAGCGGCTGAGCTTGACCTCGATCAGCGATGGGCCTTGCCCGGAACGTGCGCGCTCGATGGCAGCACCGGCGGCCTCGTACACGGCAAAGAAGTCGAAACCGTCGATGGTGACGCCGGGCATGCCGAAACCGGCAGCGCGGTCGGCGATGTGGTCGCAGGCCACCGACCAGGTCGAGGCGGTGGCTTCGGCGTAGCCGTTGTTCTCGGCCACGAAGATGCACGGCAGGTTCATGATCGATGCCATGTTCATGGCCTCGAATACGGCACCTTCGTTGGAAGCGCCATCGCCGAAGAATGCCACCGACACATCGTCGTTGCCCTTGATCTTGGCCGCCAACGCGGCGCCGGCCACCAAGGGGGCACCGGCACCGACGATGCCGTTGGCGCCGAGCATGCCTTTTTCCAGGTCGGCGATATGCATCGAGCCGCCTTTACCGCCGCAAACGCCGGTCTTCTTGCCGTAGATCTCGGCCATCATGCCGTACACGTCGACCCCCTTGGCGATGCAGTGGCCATGGCCGCGGTGGGTCGAGGCGATGCAGTCGCTGTCGCGCAGGTGGGCCATGACCCCGGCAGCGGAAGCCTCTTCGCCGGCATACAGATGGACGAAGCCGGGGATCTCGCCGGTGGCGAACTCCACGTGCAGGCGCTCCTCGAAGGCGCGGATGGTGCGCATCACTTCATAGGCATGCAGCAATTGTTCGGTACTGAGTTGATTGGACATCTTGTTGTTCTCCAGGGTTGTCTCAACACGGGTTTGCAGGGTGCAACCGGTGGCCGCGCGGTACGGCCAGCAGGTGATGGCGGGCGGCATGCGCCAGCACGGCCTCGACGTCCACGCTCAATGGGCCTTGGTGGTCGAGGGTGATAGTGGGGGTATCGCGCTCGGCGAATTCGATTTCGCGTTCGCCGTCCAGCGCCAGCGTGCCGCTGGCCAGGCTCAGGCGGTGGGCGACGCCGGGCGTCAGTGGGCCGCTGGCGGTGATGCCGCAGCCTTGCAGCAGGCCGGGTGCCAGCGGCGCGAGCAGCGCTTGTTCGGCGCCGGGGTTCAGGCGTACCCAGGCGCCGTGCGGGTCCTGGCGCGAGACCGGGCACCACAGGCCGCACAGGGCCGAGAGGCCGATGGCATGGGGTTCGGCGAAACAGGCGAAGACTTCGCAAAGGTCCTCGCTGCGGCTCAGTGCCCGAGCGCCGATGAAACGCTGGGGCGACACCGCCACCTCCACCAGGGCCCATTCGGCAAGCTGCTGCTCGGGCACCTTCACCAGCAGGCGCTTGTTGCGGCGCAGGCCGATGCTGGCCGGTACCCGGCCGCTGGCAAGCAGGCCGCCGGCCAGGCCGGCGCTGGTGGCCTCGCGCAGTTCGGGGAAAGCATTGTTGGTGCCGGTGGACAAGGTCAGCAGCGGTACGTCACCGGCCTCGGCGGCCACTGCCTTGTGGGTGCCGTCGCCGCCGAGCACGGCGATCATCGCCACGCCTCGCTCGACCATGCGGCGGGTGGCCAGGCGGGTATCGGCAACGGTCTGGGTCAGCGGCAGGTCGAGTATTTCGAGGGCCGGCCAGTGCTGGTCACGGGCTGCCGGGCCCTGGCTGGCCTTGAGCACGGCGGCGGCGATGCCGGTCATGTCGCTGGGCAACAACACCTGGCCGATGCCGGTGGCACCAAAGGCAGCGAGCAGGCGCTGGATTGCCGAGGCCTTGTCGGTGCTCGAATAGAGCCCGGCGTTGGCGGTCAGGCGGCGCAGGTCGCGGCCAGAGGCAGGGTTGGCAATGATCCCGACGGTCGGGGCGGGTAGCGGCATGGCGCACCTCGTATTCTTGTTTGTCAGGGCAGGAGCAAGCGCGGTGCCAGCTTCTTTTGAATTGGCTGAAGTGCCTGCAATAGAGCGGTTTCATTGCGCCCCGTCAGGTGCTGATGGTTCTGCTGGCGAGACGCCCGGTGCCAGCGCTGGGCCGACCTTGCCGAGACGCTGAGACGCTGCGTCTCAAGCCGCCCGGTAATCACGCAGTGCTTGTCGGGGCATGCCCGGAAGCGCTTAATGGCCGGACAACGATAAAAACAGCAACGAGAACCGGAGGGCCTGAATGCTTGCCGCGAACTCCCGAGCCCATGTCGACTGCGTCAGCAGGGTGTTGAAGAATGCCGACCGCCTGCCGCAGGCGCCGGTGCCACCGCTGATTCTCGATTCATGGCGCCGCTCCATGGAGCTGTACCGCCTCGATCCCGGGTCCCAGCAGGGGCCGCGCATCCTGTCCCAAAGCCTGCTCAACGAATGCCGCGAACGCGCCGAACTGTTCCTGCGCATTGCCAGCGATGCCGTGGCCCGCTTGCATGAGCGGGTACGCGGTGCCGACTACTGCGTGTTGCTCACCGATGCCCTGGGGCGCACCATCGATTACCGGGTCGAGTCGGCCATCCGCAACGACTGCCGCAAGGCCGGGCTGTACCTGGGCACCTGCTGGTCGGAGGGCGAGGAGGGCACCTGCGGCGTGGCGGCGGTGTTGACCAGCAAGGCCCCGGTCACGGTGCACAAGCGCGACCACTTCCGCGCTGCGTTCATTGGCCTGACCTGTACGGCGGCGCCGGTGTTCGACCCGCTGGGCGAGTTGCTGGGCGTCGTGGATGTCTCGGCCCTGCAGTCGCCGGACGACCGCCGCAGCCAGCACCTGATCCGCCAACTGGTCGAGCAGACCGCCCGCGAGATCGAAAATGCCTTCTTCATGCACAGCGCCCAGGGCCATTGGGTGATGCGCGCCCATGGCACGCCGGGCTATGTGGAAAGCCAGCCCGACTACTTGTTGGCCTGGGATGCCGATGGCCGCCTGCAGGCGATCAACAGCCTGGCGCGTCAGCGGCTGGTGGCGCACCTGGGGCGTTTGCCCGAGCACATTGGCGAGCTGTTCGACATGGACCAGCTGCGCCGTGTGAACGCATCGTCCGCTCAACGCCTGCCGGGCCTGGGCGGGCTCTACGGCCGGGTCAGCGCACCCCGCCAGCGCCAGCCTGCGCAGCCGTTGCGTCAGGCCCAGGACGCCCGCATCGAGCAGCACCTGCGGTTGGCCACACGGGTCAAGGACTGCAACCTGGCGGTGCTGGTGCAAGGCGAGACCGGGGCTGGCAAAGAGGTGTTCGCCCGCCAGCTGCACCAGCAAAGCCTGCGTCGCGATGGCCCGTTCGTCACCCTGAACTGCGCGGCCATTCCGGAAAGCCTGATCGAGAGCGAGCTGTTCGGCTATGTGGCCGGGGCTTTCACCGGTGCTTCCAGCAAAGGCATGCAGGGGCTTTTGCAGCAGGCCGATGGCGGCACGCTGTTCCTCGACGAAATCGGTGACATGCCGCTGAACCTGCAAACCCGGTTGCTGCGCGTGCTGGCCGAGGGTGAAGTGGCGCCGCTGGGCGCGGCGCGGCGGGAGCGGGTGGATATCCAGGTGATTTGCGCGACCCATCGTGATTTGGCGGCGATGGTGGAGGAGGGGCGTTTTCGTGAGGATTTGTACTTCCGCCTGGCCAATGCCCGGTTCGAGTTGCCGCCGCTGCGCGAGCGTGAGGACCGCCTGGGGCTGATTCACCAGTTGCTGGCCGAGGAGGCCGAGGCCTGTGGGGTTGAGGTGGTGCTGGCGGATGATGCGCTGCAGGCGCTGCTGGTTTACCGCTGGCCGGGGAATTTGCGCCAGCTGCGTCAGGTGTTGCGCTATGCCTGTGCGGTGAGTGAGGGCGGGCGGGTGCAGTTGCAGGACCTGCCGCAGGAGGTGCGGGGTGAAGCGGTTGGCTCGGCTGAAAGCGGGGTGTCGTGCCCGGCGCGGCAGTTGTTGCTGGATGCGCTGATCCGCCATCGCTGGAAGCCGGCCGATGCGGCGCGGGCCCTGGGGATATCGCGGGCGACCTTGTACCGGCGGGTTCATGAGCATCACATCGAGATGCCGCGGATGAAGGGGTAGGGTCCTGGGGGCGCGTTGCGCCCCTTTCGCGACACAAGGCCGCTCCCACAGGTACAGCGTCAACCTTGAGACCTTGCGAAACCCTGTGGGAGCGGCCTTGNNGGGCCGCAAAGCGGCCCCAGGATCTCCCAGGCAATAAAAAACCCCGGCACAAGTCCGGGGTTTCGGTACATCACACTACGCGATCACTCCTGGCTAGCCAGTTTGTGCTCGAGGTAGTGAATGTTGACGCCGCCTTTGCAGAAACCTTCATCACGCACCAGGTCGCGGTGCAGCGGGATGTTGGTCTTGATGCCGTCGACGACGATCTCGTCCAGGGCATTGCGCATGCGCGCCATGGCTTCGTCGCGGTCCTTGCCGTAGGTGATCAGCTTGCCGATCAGCGAGTCGTAGTTCGGCGGAACCGAGTAACCGCTGTACAGGTGCGAGTCCACACGCACGCCGTTGCCGCCCGGGGCGTGGAAGTGCTTCACCTTGCCTGGGCTCGGGATGAACTTCTTCGGGTCTTCGGCGTTGATACGGCATTCCAGCGCATGGCCACGGATCACCACGTCTTCCTGGCGGAACGACAGCTTGTTGCCAGCGGCGATGCTCAGCATCTCCTTGACGATGTCGATACCAGTGACCATCTCCGAAACCGGGTGCTCAACCTGCACGCGGGTGTTCATCTCGATGAAGTAGAAGCGGCCGTTCTCGTACAGGAACTCGAAAGTACCCGCACCACGGTAGCCGATCTCGATGCACGCATCGACGCAGCGCTTGAACACTTCCTGACGGGCTTTTTCATCGATGCCCGGGGCTGGCGCTTCTTCCAGCACCTTCTGGTGGCGGCGCTGCAGCGAGCAGTCACGGTCACCCAGGTGGATGGCGTTGCCCTGGCCGTCGGACAGTACCTGTACTTCCACGTGGCGTGGGTTGGTCAGGAACTTCTCCAGATAGACCATCGGGTTGCCGAAGGCGGCACCGGCTTCGGTACGGGTGAGCTTGGCCGAGGCAATCAGGTCCTCTTCCTTGTGCACCACGCGCATGCCGCGACCACCACCGCCACCGGCGGCCTTGATGATCACCGGGTAGCCGACGTCACGAGCGATCGCCAGGGCGACCTCTTCGTCTTCCGGCAGCGGGCCATCGGAGCCCGGCACGGTCGGTACGCCCGACTTGATCATCGCGTCCTTGGCCGAAACCTTGTCGCCCATCAGGCGAATGGTGTCGGCTTTCGGGCCGATGAAGGCGAAACCGGATTTTTCCACCTGCTCGGCGAAGTCGGCGTTTTCCGCCAGGAAGCCGTAGCCCGGGTGGATCGCGGTGGCGCCGGTCACTTCGGCGGCAGCGATGATCGCCGGGATATGCAGGTAGGAATCCTTGGACGATGCAGGGCCGATGCAGACCGACTCGTCTGCCAGGCCCAGGTGCATCAGTTCACGGTCGGCGGTGGAGTGCACGGCGACGGTCTTGATACCCAGCTCTTTGCAGGCACGCAGGATCCGCAGGGCAATTTCCCCGCGGTTGGCGATCAGGACTTTTTCGAGCTTCCCAGACATCGTTGGCTCTCCGCGATTCAAACGATGGTGAACAGCGGCTGGTCGAATTCAACCGGCTGGCCGTCTTCTACCAGGA
Organism: Pseudomonas sp. SF2; assembly: GCF_036858055.1. Lineage (NCBI taxonomy): Bacteria > Pseudomonadati > Pseudomonadota > Gammaproteobacteria > Pseudomonadales > Pseudomonadaceae > Pseudomonas > Pseudomonas sp. SF2. The sequence goes on from NZ_JAMBDI010000049.1 coordinate 9,174, forward strand.
TGGCGTCGATGACACCGCCAACATCGGCTTCGATGTGGTTCATCATCTTCATGGCTTCAACGATGCACAGGGTGTCGCCTTTCTTCACGGTCTGGCCAACTTCAGCGAAGTTCGGCGAGGTCGGCGAAGGCTTGCGGTAGAAGGTACCTACCATCGGCGAGCGGATCACGGTGCCTTTCAGGGCCGGGGCGGCGGCAGCGGCTTCAGCGGCCGGAGCGGCAGCGGCGGCGACCGGGGCAGCAACAGGGGCAGCGGCTACCGGAGCCGGTGCGAAGTACTGCTGGGCAGCTGGGGTCTTGCTGTGACGGCTGATACGGACCGACTCTTCGCCTTCCTTGATCTCCAGTTCGTCGATGCCAGACTCTTCCAGCAGCTCGATCAGTTTCTTGACTTTACGGATATCCATTAATCATCAACTCCCAAAGGTTCGGTCAGGGGGCGAAATACAAAAAAACGTATCTGAAACGTTTCTCTCGAACCCTGGCCCACTGAGGCCAGGGTTTTCATCATTTGGGCTGTGCGTTGGCAGCCAGTTGTTCCAGCGCGGACTCCAGGGCCAGGCGATAACCGCTGGCGCCCAGGCCGCAGATCACCCCTACGGCAACATCGGAAAAGTAGGAGTGGTGGCGGAACGGTTCGCGTTTGTGCACGTTGGACAGGTGCACTTCGATGAATGGGATGCTCACCGCAAGCAATGCGTCACGTAATGCGACGCTTGTGTGGGTGAAAGCAGCCGGATTGATCAGGATGAAGTCCACACCCTCGTTGCGTGCGGCGTGAATGCGGTCGATCAGTTCGTATTCAGCATTGCTCTGCAGGTACTGCAGATGGTGGCCTGCGGCGCGGGCACGTTGCTCCAGGTCCTGGTTGATCTGGGCCAGGGTCACGGCGCCGTAGTGGCCAGGCTCGCGGGTACCGAGCAGGTTGAGGTTGGGGCCGTGAAGCACCAGTAGCGTTGCCATCTGCGGATTCCTTGGATTTGTAGGGCAATTCGACACAGCGCGGCGAGTGTGCCGTAAAGCGACGGCAAGTGTCCAGTTCCCGGCAATAGCCAGCACGATGTCCGAGGTTCGCGCGAAGTATGTGACCAAATGATTAGGTTTGGTCACTGATTTCAGGATTTTTCACAGCTCGGGGGAAGTTATAGACCGACTTTGTCGCGTACGCGTGTCAGAATTTGCGCAAATTCACCGGCATTTATCTCGCCAATGACCCGATCAGCGGTTATTTCGCTACCGTTCGCGGCAAAGAACAACAGGGCAGGAGGGCCGAACAGCTGGTAGCGGTCGAGCAGGCTGCGTTGGTCGGCATTGCTTTCGGTGATGTCGAAACGCAGCAGTTTGAAGCCGGCCAGCTGTGCTTGCACCTGCGGCGCGGTCAACACCTCGCGTTCGATCACCTTGCAGCTGATGCACCAGTCGGCGTACCAGTCCAGCAGTACCGGCTGGCCGGCCGCCTTGGCCTGGGCCAGTGCGGCGTCCAGTGCGGCGGGGGTAGTGATGGTCTGCCAGCTATCCGCCTGCACCGCCGGGCTGTTGCCGGTGGCCACAAGGGTTGCCGGCGGTAGCGGGCGCAGCGGGTCGCCCTGGCCGCTGAGGGCGCCGTACCAGCAGGCCAGGGCGTACACCAGCAAGGCCAGGCCAAGCAGTTGGGCCAAGCGCTGGCGTGCGGTCTTGACGACGAACTCGAGGGCGCCGAGGAACAGTGCCACGCCAGCGGCGAGGAACCCGACCAGCAGCAAGGTCATCGGGCCCGGCAACACACGGCTGAGCAAGCCGATGGCCAGGCCCAGCAGCAGGACGCCGATGGCGTTTTTCACCGTGTTCAGCCAAGGGCCGCTTTTCGGCAGCCAGGCCGCGCCACCGGTGGCCACCAGCAGCAAGGGTGCGCCCATGCCCAGGCCCAGGGCGAACAGCTTGAGTGCGCCACCCAGGGCATCGCCGCTGGCGCTGATGTACAGCAACGCACCGGCCAGGGGCGCCGACACACATGGCGAAACCAGCAGGCTGGAGAGCACGCCGAGTATTGCCGCGCCCAGCAGCGAGCCGCCCCGGGTGTGGCTGGCGACATTGTTCAGACGGTTGCTCAAGGCCTGCGGCAGTTTCAGCTCGAACAGGCCGAACATGGCCAGGGCAAATACCACGAAGAACAGCGCGAAAGGCACCAGCACCCAGGCCGACTGCAGGCGTGCCTGCAGGTTCAGGCCGGCGCCGAACAGCCCCATGAGGGCACCGAGTACCGCGAAGCTGGCCGCCATCGGCAGCACGTAGGCCAGCGACAGCGCCAGCCCGCGCAGGCCACCGGCCTGGCCTCGCAGCACCACGCCGGAGAGGATCGGCAGCATCGGCAGCACGCAGGGGGTGAAGGTCAGGCCGACCCCGGCGAGGAAGAACAGCAGCAGCGACTTCCAGGTCCAGGCGTGTTCAGCGGTGGCCGGGGTGCTTGCGCCGCCTTCGCCATCGATGCTCAGGCGTGCGGTTTCCGGTGGGTAGCACAGGCCTTTGTCGGCGCAGCCCTGGTAGCCCACCAGCAGGGTGAAGGCACGCGGATCGTTGCGCGGCAGCTCGATATCGAGCACGCCGTGGTACACCTCGACATCGCCGAAGAATTCATCGTGCTTGGCCTCGCCCTTGGGGATGTTCGGTGTGCCCAGGGCAATGTCGGCCGGTTCGGTGCGGAACTGGAAGCGGTGGCGGTAGAGGTAGTAGCCATCGGTGGCGACGAAGCGCAGCTTGATGGTTTGCGCATCGGCCTGCACCAGGTTGAGCTTGAAGGCCTCGTGTACCGGCAGGAAGTCGGCGTTGTTGGCCAGTGACGCGGCGCCGAGGGTGGCACTGGGGCGGTTGTCGAGCAGGCCTGTGGCGAAGGCAGGGCTGGCCAGCAGCAGGAACAGCAGGAAAAACAGGCGGCGCATGGCGGACTCGCGAGGTGGAACGTGCTGGGCATGATAGCGGAGTTGGTGCAGGTTGGGGCCATGCTGGCGGAAGGGGCGACACATGGCCGCTGGCTCATGTGCTGCCTGTGCCGGCCTCTTCGCGGGTAAACCCGCTCTCACCTCGAGCGCATAGGCTATCCCTGTGGGAGCGGGTTTACCCGCGAAGAGGCCAGTACAGGCCAACCTAGACTCTGAAGGCCCGCACCGCCCGGTTCAGTTCACCCCCCAAACTCAGCAACTGCTCGCCTTGCTCACGCCCCTCGCCAATGCGCTGCAGGTTGTCCTCACCCAACTCATGTATCCGCTCGCTGTGGTCGCGAATCTCGCTCACGGCACCGCTCTGCTGCGCCGTGACATCGGCAATCCGCACCGCAGTGTCCGAAATGGTGCGAATGGCACAGACAATCTCGTCCAGCGCCCCATCCGCCGCCTGGGCCTGGTTGGCCGTGGCCTCGGCATGTTCGAGCTGCGCGCGCATCCCGGCCACCGAACTTCTGGCTGCCTGCTGCAAGCGGTCGATCAAGGCCTGAATCTCGCCGGTAGCCCCGGTGGTGCGCTGCGCCAGCGAACGCACCTCATCGGCCACCACGGCAAATCCACGGCCCATCTCACCGGCCCGGGCCGCTTCGATCGCGGCATTCAGCGCCAGCAGGTTGGTCTGCTCGGCAATCGAGCGGATCACTGTCAGCACGCCGCCGATGGTGGCCGACTCTTCCGCCAGTTGTTCGATCATGCGGGCGTTGCCCTGCACTTCATCGACCAGCTCACGCAAGCCCGACAGGCTCTGGCCAATCACCGCCTGGCCTTGCTCCACTGCACGCCCGGCATCGCGGCTGGCGTCGGCGGCGGCGCTGGCGTCGCCGGCCACTTGCTGGATGGTCGCTTCCAGTTCGCCCAGGGCATCGCGGATCTGCCCGGTGTCGCCGGCCTGGCGCTCGGCGCCGTCATGCAGGGCGGCGCTCATGCCGGCCAGGGCGTGGCTGCTGCCAGCCACCTGCTCGGCGTTGTGGCGGATGGTGCCGACCAGCTCCACCAGGTACTGGCGCAGGCGGTTGAGCGATTCCTGGATGTCGCGCAGTTCGCGGTTGGTCTTGCCCAGGGCGATGGCCTTGGCGAAGTCGCCCTCGGCCCAGCGTGACAGGGCCGGGGCCAGGCCGGTCAGGGTGCGCGCCAGGCGCCGTTGCAAGGTGTCGATCAGCAGGGCGATAAGCAGGATCAGGCCGATCATCAGGCCCTGGATGATGCGCACTTCGGCGGCAATTTTCGCGTGCTGGCCGCGTACCTCGGGCTCCAGCGCCGCGATGGCCTGCTGTACGGCCTCCAGGCGCTGGCTGGTGCTGGCGGCCAGGGCGACGCGGCGCTCGATCTGTTCGCGGGTGCGCTGCAGTTCGGCCGGGTAGCGGCTGAGCAGGCTCTGCAGTTCGCGTTTGAGGCCAACGGCAATGTCTTCCTGCTGGGCGCTGGCCTGGGTTTCCAGGCCCATCATCGCGGCGAAGTCGTCGGCACCGGATTCGGCGGTACGGGTTACGCCCAGCAAGGGCAAGGCGTCGATCGCCTGGGCCTGGGCGCGGATCAGTTGCAGCTCGCGCTCCACTTCGTCGGCCAGTTCCGGGCGGCCGCTGCTGACCAGCTTGTCCCGGGCCAGCGACAGGCGGCCGAGGTGCACGGTGGCGTCGAGCAATGGCACCAGGTAGCGGTTGGCGTCGGCGCTGCCGCTGTCACGGGCGTAGCCGGCCAGTTGTTCGAAGTTGGCTCCCAGTTCCCGCTCGCCCTGCAGCAGCAGGGCTTGCGGGTCGCCAGCCAGCTTGCCGGCGGCCAGCAGCTCCTCGGCGGTAAAGGCCTGCAGGCTGTCCAGGCTGGGGCGCAGTTTGTCGGCCAGTGCGCCAGGCCACTCGGCCAGCGCGGCCTGCAGTTTCTGGTTGGCCTCCATGGCTGCGGCATGGCGCAGGGCATCGCCGCTGCCCAGGTAGGCCTGGATGTTGCGGGCCGCCTGGTTCTGGAACTGCTGGGACAGGCCCAGGTAGCGCTCCATCAACTGGTAGGGGCGCTCCAGGGCACGCTGCGACCACCACAAGGTGGCGCCCAGGGCAATACACACGGTTACCAGCAACAGGGTGTTGAAATTGGTCAGCCACTTCAGGCGCATAGCCGCGAGCTTCCTGCGGGGAGGGGAGAGGTCGGTGGCTGAAGTTATTGCGATTTTGTGACGGGGTGATGACGACAGGCGGTTGGCGTCATAAAAAAGTGGCACAGTGCCTGTATTTGCATTGCCTGTACTGGCCTCTTCGCGGGCTTGCCCGCTCCCACAGGATATCTACCAGACCTGAATGCAGCGCAATCCCTGTGGGAGCGGGCAAGCCCGCGAAGAGGCCGGTACAGGCGATGAAGAACTCAGGGCTCTACACGCACCACGCAATTACGCCCCGCATGCTTGGCCCGGTACAGCGCCTCGTCCGCCGCACTGGCCATGGTCAGCGCATCCAGCCCCTCATCCAGCTGCACCACGCCTGCACTGAAGGTGCACTGCAAGTCCCGAGGCTGCGCCGGGTAGAGAATCTCGGCAAAGCGCCGGCGGATCTCGTCCAGCACCTTGTGCGCCGCGTCCAGCGCGGTATTGGGCATGACAACGGCGAACTCTTCGCCACCATAACGGCCAATGAAATCGGTCTTGCGCAAGCGCTGCTTGAGAAACAGCGCCAGGCTCTTGATCACCCGGTCGCCCATGGGGTGGCCGTGGCGGTCGTTGATCTTCTTGAAGTGGTCGATGTCGAGCATGGCAAAGCTCAACGGCTGCTGCTCGCGACGGGCGCGGAAGCTGCAGTCTTCCAGCAGTTGCAGGATGTGGGTGTGGTTGTACAACCCGGTCAGGCTGTCGCGCACCATGCGCGCCTTCAGGTGCCGGGCACGGGCGGCGCGGTTGCGCACGGTGGTGATCAGGTGGCGTGAGCGAAACGGTTTGGTCAGGAAGTCATCACCGCCTTCGCTCATGGCATCCAGCTGCTTGTCCAGGTCGTCCTCGGCAGACAGGTAGATGATCGGCACACTCACATAACGGTCGCTGTGGCGGATCACCTTGGCCAGCTCAGGGCCGGTGCAGGCCGGCATGTACAGGTCGAGGATGATCAGGTCGGGCTGGAACTCGGCCAGCTCGGCCATGGTGCGGATCGGGTCGGTCAGGCTGCGGGTGATCATGCCGGCGCTGGCCAGCACACGTTCGGTGTACAGGGCCTGGGTGCGCGAGTCGTCGATGATCAGCACGCGCAACGGGTCGTGCTGGGCGGCATTGGTCAGCAGTTCGACCTTTTCCAGCAGGCTGGAGGCTTCCAGGGTGCCGGTGAGGAAGTCCTGGCCACCGGCGCGCACGGCGGCCAGGCGGGTCGGGGTGTCGGTTTCGTGGTGGCTGAAGAACAGCAGCGGGATGTGTCGGGCCAGCCCCTGCTGCACCTGGGCAGCCAGCAGCAGGCCTTGGCCGGTGCCGCTGAAGTCGACATCCATGATGATGGCCGAAGGCGGGTATTCGTCGATCGAGGCGTGAAACGCCGCAGGGCTGGCCAGCGCCTGCACCACCAGGCCAAAGAACTCCAGTTGCTGGGCCAGGCGCTGGGCACGTTCGTGGTCCTGCAGCAGGATGTACACCGGCTTGCGCAGGGGCGGCAGCAGCACCTGATCGAGCGGGTCGTCCTTGCGCAGGCCGCTACGCGTCTGCTGTTGGGCGGGGCACTGCGGGCTCGGCTCGACTGCTTGGCTCATGTCCTGGCTACTTTAGGTTGGGATGTGCAGGGGCAATGATGGCTCTATGCTAGCAGCTCTTGCCGGATGCGTGAGTGCCCTGCATCAACAAAGCGGGTAGAACGAATATTCAGTTGCTGACTGATTGGTCGCTTATGCGTAAGGCGGTGTCTGCTTTATAGTGCTGCCACGCGGGCTTGCCGTGGCACCCTGGCGCAGGCCTGTGGTCCAAGCCCCTGAACCGTCGTGACTGATAAGGACAAAGCCATGCTGGACTGGAAAAACCGCGAGGCCAAAGCCGAGCCCCGCGAGCGTGTCGACGGCCGTGGCGCCGCCGCCCGTAGCTACCTTGGCGGCCTCTGGAGCCGTGCCCTGGGGACCCTGATCGGGTTGTACCTGCTGGTGTGTATCGGCCTGGGCTGGTACTGGAGCCAGGAGCCGGACCTGTTCCCGGTGCAGCAGAACGCCCAGGCCGCCGCCGAGCGCACTGGCCAGCAGATGGTGGTGGGTTACACCACTATCGAAACCCTCAAGACCGTGGCCGGCACCTTGCTGAACAAGCCGGGTGGCTACATTTCCAACGACCGCTTCCCGCCGGGGCTGTGGATGGACAACATGCCGAGTTGGGAATATGGCGTGCTGGTCCAGGTGCGCGACCTGTCCCGTGCCCTGCGCAAGGACTTCGCCCGTTCGCAGTCGCAGTCCACCGAAGACGCCGACCTGGCCAAGGCCGAGCCGCGTTTCAACTTCGACAACAAGAGCTGGATCTTGCCGTCGAGCGAGTCGGAGTTCGAAGAGGGCATCAAGTCGCTGACCCGCTACCAGACCCGTCTGGCTGCCGGCGACAAGGGCGCGATCTTCTACACCCGTGCCGACAACCTGAACAACTGGCTGGGTGACGTGGCCACCCGCCTGGGCTCGCTGTCGCAGCGGCTGTCGGCCAGCGTTGGCCGGGTCAAGCTCAACACCACGCTGAAGACCGAGTCGGTGGTCGCCGGCCAGGCGCCGCAGGTGGACGAGGAGCTGGTGGAAACCCCGTGGCTGCAGATCGATAACGTGTTCTACGAAGCCCGTGGCCAGGCCTGGGCACTGTCGCATCTGCTGCGCGCCATCGAGGTGGACTTTGCCGACGTGCTGGCGAAGAAGAACGCCACGGTCAGCGTGCGCCAGATCATCCGTGAGCTGGAAGCCTCGCAAGAAGCGCTGTGGAGCCCGATGGTGCTCAACGGCAGCGGCTTCGGCATGTGGGCCAACCACTCGCTGGTCATGGCCAACTACATTTCCCGGGCCAACGCCGCGGTCATCGACCTGCGTCAGCTGCTGTCGCAGGGTTGATGATGGCTATCAGCCCAAACGAGGCCGCCCACCGGGCGGCTTCCGACCGTGAGCTGGTCACCTGGGTGGACGAAGCCGACCAGGTGCTGGGGGCCTTGCCTCGCGCCGAACTGCGCGAGCGCGGCCTGATCGGGCGTTGCACGTTCATTTTGCTGTTCAACAGCGCCGGTGAGCTGTGCGTGCACCGGCGCACCCTGAGCAAGGCGCTGTACCCGGGGTACTGGGATGTGGCGGCAGGCGGCATGGTGACGGCCGGGGAGGCGTATGCCGATTCGGCGGCGCGGGAGCTGGCCGAGGAGCTGGGGATCGACGGTGTGGAGCTGCGCTTTCATGAGCGGTTCTACTTCGACCAGCCGGATAACCGCTTGTGGTGTGCGGTGTATTCGGCGGTTTCGGATGCGCCGTTGCGGCTGCAGCCGGAAGAGGTGATCGAGGCGCGCTTCATTGGCCTGGAACAGGCTGAAGAGGAGAGCCTGACGAAGCCGTATTGCCCGGACTCGTTGGCGGCGTTGCAGCGCTATAAAGCAAGCCTCAAATAGATGCGTGGGCCATGCCGGCCCCTTCGCGGGTAAACCCGCTCCCACAGGGATTTCACAGGCCGTGAAACCTGCGCAGTACCTGTGGGAGCGGGTTTACCCGCGAAGGGGTCGCAAAACATTCGCAAAATGCCGCAATCCAGTACTTAGCAACGGCCGGATTTATCGTTAAACTGCGCGCCCTTTTCGGGCTGCCGCAGGTCTTGCGGTGGTAGCGCCGCCCCTGCCAGAGTGGGGCTTCGCGGTCGGGCTCAACCCCCTGGGGCCGACCAGTTTTTGTCCTCAGCACAGAGGAACAAAAGTGGCCAAGAAAGCTTCTTCCTTCGCCGCCCTTGGCGGTCTCGTTTACTCCACCGACGCTGGTCGGCACTGCCCCGACTGTGGCCAGCCGGTGGATGCCTGTACCTGCAAGCAGCAAATCATCCCCGAAGGCGATGGCATTGCCCGTGTGCGCCGCGAAAGCAAAGGGCGCGGCGGCAAGACCGTGACCACCGTCACCGGCGTGCCGCTGCCGCTCGACCAGCTCAAGGAGCTGGCCTCTACCCTCAAGCGCCGCTGCGGTACCGGTGGCGCCCTGAAGGATGGGGTCATCGAAATCCAGGGCGACCATGTCGAGCTGCTGATCGGTGAGCTGACCAAGCAGGGTTTCAAGGCGAAAAAGTCCGGCGGCTGATGCGGCCACGCGATTTTTTGCCCAGTGCTTTCTAAACTCGTTGCCGTGACCAGGGTCTATCCCAGGGCACGGACGAATCGTCATTTTTGGCTTTTACACTGCGCCCGCCTCCTTGCGGGGCAGTGTCTTCGACTTATCTATAGGGGACTTGAATGTCCGTACGACGCACACGCAAAGACGATGGTAGCCAATGGACCGTGGCCGACAGCCGCAGTGTTTATGGCATCCGCCATTGGGGCGCTGGTTATTTCGCCATCAATGAAGCCGGGCGCGTCGAAGTACGCCCCAACGGCCCGAAAAGCGCACCGATCGACCTGTTCGAACAGGTCGACGAACTGCGCCAGAGCGGCCTGTCGCTGCCATTGCTGGTGCGCTTCCCCGACATTCTGCAGGACCGCGTGCGCCAACTGACCGGCGCCTTCGACGCCAACATCGCGCGCCTGGAATACCAGAGCAAGTACACCGCGCTGTACCCGATCAAGGTCAACCAGCAGGAAGCGGTGGTGGAGAACATCATCGCCACGCAGAACGTCTCCATTGGCCTGGAAGCCGGCTCCAAGCCTGAGCTGCTGGCAGTGCTGGCGCTGGCGCCGAAAGGCGGCACCATCGTCTGCAACGGCTACAAGGACCGCGAGTTCATCCGCCTGGCGCTGATGGGCCAGAAGCTCGGCCACAATGTGTTCATCGTCATCGAGAAAGAGTCGGAAGTGGCCCTGGTGATCGACGAGGCTGCCGAGCTCAAGGTCAAGCCGCAGGTCGGCCTGCGCGTGCGCCTGTCGTCGCTGGCCTCGAGCAAGTGGGCCGACACCGGTGGCGAAAAGTCCAAGTTCGGCTTGTCTGCCGCCCAGCTGATCTCGGTGGTGCAGCGCTTCCGCGATGCCGGCCTGGACCAGGGTATCCGCCTGCTGCACTTCCACATGGGCTCGCAGATCGCCAACCTGGCCGACTACCAGCACGGCTTCAAGGAAGCCATCCGTTACTACGGTGAGCTGCGTGCGCTGGGCCTGCCGGTCGACCACATCGACGTTGGCGGTGGCCTGGGTGTGGACTACGACGGTACCCACTCGCGCAATGCCAGCTCGATCAACTACGACATGGACGACTACGCCGGCGTGGTGGTGGGCATGCTCAAGGAGTTCTGCGACGCGCAGGGCCTGCCGCACCCGCACATTTTCTCCGAGAGTGGCCGTTCGCTGACCGCGCACCACGCCATGCTGGTGATCCAGGTGACCGACGTCGAGAAGCACAACGACGACGTGCCGACCATCGAGAACAAGGAAGCCCTGCCCGAGACCGTGCAGTGGCTGGTCGACCTGCTCGGCCCGACCGACATCGAGATGGTCACCGAGACCTACTGGCGCGCTACCCACTACCTGGGTGACGTGGCTGCGCAGTATGCCGATGGCAAGATCAGCCTGGCCGAGAAGGCCCTGGCCGAACAGTGCTACTTCGCCGTGTGCCGCCGCCTGCACAACTCGCTGAAAGCCCGCCAGCGCTCGCACCGTCAGGTGCTGGACGAGCTGAACGACAAGCTGGCCGACAAGTACATCTGCAACTTCTCGGTGTTCCAGAGCCTGCCGGATACCTGGGCCATCGGCCAGGTACTGCCGATCATTCCGTTGCACCGCCTGGACGAAGAGCCGATGCGTCGTGCCGTGCTGCAGGACCTGACCTGCGACTCCGACGGCAAGATCAACCAGTACGTCGACGAGCAGAGCATCGAGACCAGCATGCCGGTGCATGCGGTGAAGGAGGGCGAGGACTACCTGCTGGGTGTGTTCCTGGTCGGTGCCTACCAGGAAATCCTCGGTGACATGCACAACCTGTTCGGTGACACCGATTCGGTGAACATCTACCAGAACGCCGACGGTAGCGTGTACCACGCCGGTATCGAGACCCACGACACCATCGAAGACATGCTGCGCTACGTGCACCTGTCGCCGGAGGAGTTGATGACCCACTACCGTGACAAGGTGGCCAGCGCCAAGATCACTGCGCGTGAGCGGACCCAGTATCTGGATGCCTTGCGCCTGGGGTTGACCCGGTCTTCGTACCTGTCGTCGTAACCGCCAGGCCGCTCCTGCCTTTTTTGTGGGAGCGGCCTTGCGTCGCGATATGAGGGCGAAGCCCTCACCGCGTCATACCTGGTAATGGTCCAGTCCTCGCCTGTCACATCAGCGCCGCTACCTTTGAATGCAATGTTCAAAGGAGGATGACATGGAAAGTCCCGGCTCCCATCGTTTACGTAGTGGCCGAGTGTCCGAACCAGGGCGTCTCTACCTGCTCACCACAACCACTCGCAACCGAACACCGTTGTTCAAAGACTTTTTGTTCGCCAGAACAGTTATCCAGCAATTACGGCTCAGCGAAGAGTGCAAGGCGTGTCGATCTCTGGCGTGGGTCTTGATGCCGGATCATCTTCACTGGCTTGTTGAGCTTGGGCCGTCGAGCCTGAGTAGGCTGATGTGCGAGTTCAAGTCCAGAAGCAGTTGTGCGCTGTACAAGGTAGGGGCCGACAGGCGGCATATCTGGCAGACCAGCTTTCATGACCGGGCTTTGCGCCGCGAGGAGGATGTGAGGGCCGTCGCCCGCTACATCATTGCAAACCCGATTCGGGCTGGCCTGGTAAAGCGGGCTGGCGAGTATCCACATTGGGATTGTGTGTGGCTGTGAGTCAGCAGGTGAGGGCTTCGCCCTCATTTCGCGACACAAGGCCGCTCCCACAAAGTCCTGCGTCCGCCGATCAATGTGGGAGCGGCCTTGCGTCGCGATGGGCCGCAAAGCGGCCGCGGCATTACTGAATCCACTCACCTTTCTCCTGCAACCGCCACCCCACCCACCCCAACGTCACCACCCGTAACGCCATGAATCCGAGAAAGGCCAACCACAACCCATGGTTGCCAAATCCGCTCATGACCACCCCAAGGGGCAGCGCAATCAGCACCGACAGCAACATCGCATTGCGCATCTCCCGCGCCCGGGTCGCACCAATGAACAGCCCATCCAGCAAGTAACTCCACACCGCAATCAACGGCAGCAATGCCAGGTACGGCAGGTACGGATAAGCCGCTGCCCGCACACTCTCGATGTCGGTCTGCAAATCGATGAACAGGTGCCCTCCCAGCAGGAACAAGCCGGCAAACCCCAGGCTGGTGATCAGCGACCAGCCACAGGCCACCACCAGCGAGCGGCGCAATGTGTCGCGGTCGCGGGCGCCAATGGCATGGCCGCACAGGGCCTCCACCGCATGTGCCAACCCGTCAAGCGCATAAGCGGTCAGCAGCAGGCCGTTGAGCAGCAGGGCATTGGCCGCCACGGTGGCTTCGCCCAGGCGTGCGCCTTGCACGGTAATCAGCAGGAACACCAGTTGCAGCGCCAGGCTGCGCAGGAAGATGTCGCGGTTCACCGCCAGCAGCGGCCGCCAGGCCTGCCAGCGCTTGAGCGCCGCCCACACGATCTGCCCCGGGTAGGCGCGCAAGGCCGGGCGGGTAAGGGCCAGGCCGAGCAGGGCGGCGCTCCATTCGGCAATCACCGACGCCCGCGCCGAACCCAGCACGCCCCAGTTCAGGCCAAGCACGAACCACAGGTTCAAGGCGATGTTCAGCAGGTTGGTGGTCAGCAGGATGGCCAGTGGCGCCCTGGCGTTCTGCGTGCCGAGGAACCAGCCGACCAGCGCGTAGCTGGCCAGTGCCGCAGGCAGGCCGAGCAGGCGGGTGTGGAAGAAGTCTTCGGTGGCTTGCTGCAGGGCCGTGCTGGGTTGCATCACGTGCAGCGCCAACTGGCTGAAGGGCAGGGCCAGCAGGCCGATCAGCAGGGCGAAACCGACCGCCAGCAGCAGCCCTTGCACCAGCACCTGGCGCAACGCAGCACCATCGCCACGGCCGGCGGCCTGGGCGGCGAAGCCGGTGGAACCCATGCGCAGGAAACCCATCAGGCCGACCATGAAGGTGAACAGCGTGGCCCCCACGGCCACGGCGCCAAGCTGGTGGGCGTGGGGGAGGTGGCCGATGACGGTGCTGTCGACCAGGGCTACCAGCGGCACGGAGATGTTGGACAGGATCATCGGCGCGGCCAGGGCCCAGACCTTGTGGTGGGTGGGGCGGTGCTGCCAGTCGGTGGAGAGTTGGGACATTTGCATTCCATGGGACCCTGGGGCCGCTGCGCGCCCCTCCTTTTAACGAATGGCACAGTGTAACGGCCTGGCAACCAATGCGCGCAACGCCGGGTATTGCACCCGCCATTGCGCTATAGTTGCTGCCCTCACGTACACGCTGCCAAAGAGTTCCTACTCCATGTTCAACAAAGGATTGTTGCTGGCCTGCGCGCTGGCTTTGCTCAGTGCCTGTGACTCTTCGACGCCGGACAAACCGGCGCCAGCCGAAAAGCCGGCGGCCACTGCGCCCGCCGCCACCCCGGCGCCCGAGCGCGAAGACCCGGCCGTACTCGCCAAGCGCTACGAGGGCCGCGAGCTCACCGTGCTGGATGTTTCCGAAGTGCAGCTCGATGGCGCTGCAACGCTGTCGATCAGCTTCTCCGCACCGCTGGATGCCAAGCAGGACTTCGCCAGCAAAGTGCACCTGGTCGACACGGTCAAAGGCAAGCTCGACGGCGCCTGGGAACTCTCCGACAACCAGATGGAGCTGCGCCTGCGCCATCTGGAGCCGCAGCGCAAGCTGGTACTGACCGTCGACAAGGGCCTGCAGGCAGTCAACGGCAAGCAGCTGGACAGCGAGTCGGTCAGCCGCCTGGAAACCCGCGACATGCAGCCGACCATCGGCTTCGCCAGCCGTGGATCGCTGTTGCCCACGCGCCTGGCCGAGGGCCTGCCGGTGATTGCCCTCAACGTCGACAAGGTCGATGTCGAGTTCTTCCGCGTGAAGCCGGACATGCTCTCGACCTTCCTGGTCAACTGGGGGCGCAACAGCAGCCTGTACTACTACCAGTCCAAGGAAACCCTGGAGATGGCCGAGCTGGTCTACAGCGGCCGCTTCGATCTCAACCCCGCACGCAATACCCGCGAAACCGTGCTGCTGCCAATCGCCGGCATCAAGCCGCTGCAGGAGCCAGGCGTGTACCTGGCAGTGATGCGTGCCTCGGGCACCTACGATTACTCGCAGCCAGCGACCCTGTTCACCCTCAGCGACATCGGTGTGTCCGCGCATCGCTACCGCGACCGCCTGGATGTGTTCGCCCAGGCCCTGGAGGGCGGCAAGGCGATGAACGGCGTCAACCTGGAAATCCATGACGACAAGGGCAAGCTGCTGGCCCAGGCCAGCACCGATAGCGATGGCCACGCCCAGCTGCCGATCACGCCCAAGGCCGACACCCTGATCGCCACCCAGGGTGTGCACACCACCTTGCTGCGCCTGAGCAGCGCGGCACTGGACCTGGCCGAGTTCGACATCACCGGCCCGCAGGCCAACCCACTGCAGTTCTTCATCTTCGGCCCGCGTGACCTGTATCGCCCAGGCGAAACGGTGTTGCTCAACGGCCTGCTGCGCGACCAGGACGGCAAGCCGGTCAAGGCTCAGCCGGTGAGCGTGGAAGTGCGCCGCCCGGATGAGCAGGTCAACCGCAAGTTCGTCTGGGAAGCCGACAGCAACGGCCTGTACCAGTACCAGCTGCAGCTGGCCAGCGAGGCCCCGACCGGCCGCTGGCAACTGCTGCTCGACCTGGGCGGCGGGCGCAAGCAGGTGTATGAATTCCTCGTCGAAGACTTCCTGCCCGAGCGCCTGGCGCTGGAACTCAAGGGCAGCAGCAAACCGTTGGCTCCGGATCAGGATGCGCGCATCCAGGTCAATGGCCGTTACCTCTACGGCGCCCCGGCTGCCGGCAACCGCCTGAGCGGCCAGGCCTATGTTCGCCCGCTGCGCGAGGCGGTGCCGGCGCTGCCGGGCTACCAGTTCGGCTCGGTCACCGAAACCGAGCTGAACCAGGACCTGGAGCTGGACGAAGTCACCCTGGACCAGGCCGGCAAGGCCGTGGTCGATATCGAAAGCCGCTGGGCCGAAGCCCGCTCGCCGCTGCAACTGACCGTACAGGCCAGCCTGCAGGAGTCCGGTGGCCGGCCGATCACCCGGCGCCTGGAACAACCCATCTGGCCGGCCGAGCGCCTGCCAGGCCTGCGCGGCCTGTTCGACGGTGAGGAAACCGACAGTGACGGGCCGGTGGAGTTCGAGTTCCTGGTGGCCGACCGCGATGGCAACAAGCTGGCGGCCAACGACCTCAAGGTGCGCCTGGTACGCGAACGTCGCGACTACTACTGGAACTACTCGCAGAGCGATGGCTGGAGCTACGCCTACAACGAGAAGTTCCTCACCCAGAGCGAGGAGACTGTCAGCGTCAAGGCCGGCTCCACCGCCAAGCTGAGCTTCCAGGTGGAATGGGGCCCGTACCGTGTCGAGGTGGAAGACCCACAGACTGGCCTGGTGTCCAGCGCGCGCTTCTGGGCCGGCTACCGCGCCCAGGACAACGCCGAAGGCGGTGCGGTGCGGCCGGACCAGGTCAAGCTGGCGCTGGACAAACCGGCCTACGCCGACGGCGCTACCGCCAAGGTCACCGTCACCCCGCCCGCAGCCGGCAGTGGCTACCTGATGATCGAGTCCAGCGATGGCCCGCTGTGGTGGCAGGAGATCGACGTGCCCGCCGAGGGCAAGACGTTCGACGTGCAGCTGGACAAGCAGTGGGCGCGCCACGACCTGTACATCAGCGCGCTGGTGATCCGCCCCGGCGAGCGCAAGGCCAACGCCACGCCGAAACGTGCGGTGGGCGTACTGCACCTGCCGCTGGACCGCGCCGAGCGCAAGCTGGCGGTGAGCCTGCAGGCGCCGGAGAAAATGCGCCCGAAACAGCCGCTGACCGTGAAGGTCAAGGCTGCAAATGCCGATGGCAGCGTGCCCAAGCAGGTGCATGTGTTGTTGTCGGCGGTGGACGTGGGCATCCTCAACATTACCGACTTCAAGACCCCCGATCCGTTCGCCAGCCTGTTCGGGCGCAAGGCCTACGGTGCTGACCAGCTGGATATCTACGGCCAGTTGATCGAAGCCGGCCAGGGCCGCCTGGCCAGCCTGGCGTTCGGCGGTGACGCGGCGATGGCCAAGGGTGGCAAGCGCCCCAATACCACGGTGACCATCGTCGCCCAGCAAAGCCTGCCGGTGACCCTGGACGACAAGGGCGAGGGCCAGGCCACGGTCGATATCCCCGACTTCAATGGCGAACTGCGGCTGATGGCCCAGGCCTGGACCGAGGAACACTTCGGCATGGCCGAAGGCAAGACCGTGGTCGCTGCGCCGTTGATTGCCGAGCTCTCGGCGCCGCGCTTCCTGGCCGGTGGCGACCGCACCAGCCTGGCGCTGGACCTGGCCAACCTGTCGGGCCGTGCCCAGCAGCTGAACGTTGAAATCAGCACCGAAGGGCAGCTGAGCCTGGCGGCCAACGCCGTGCAGAACGTTGCCCTGGCTGAAGGTCAGCGCTCGACGCTGATGATCCCGGTACAGGCCCAGGGTGGCCTGGGGCAGGGCAAGGTGCATGTGCGGGTCACTGGTCTGCAGCTGCCGAACGAGCCGACCGGCGCGTTCGAGCGTGAGTGGACGCTGGGCGTGCGCCCGGCCTACCCGGCGATGCTCAAGCATTACCGCGTGGCCTTGAAGGACCAGCCTTGGACCCTGCCTGAAGCAGACCTGGCCGCCTTTGAACCCGCTGGCCTGGAAGCCAGCCTGGCCTTGTCGAGCCGGCCACCGCTGAACCTGGCCGAGCAGATCCGTGCCCTCGAAGCCTACCCCTACGGTTGCCTGGAACAGACCACCAGCGGCCTCTACCCGTCGCTGTACGCCGATGCCGACAGCCTCAAGCGCCTGGGCATCAAGGGCGAGCCGGCCGATGTACGCAAGCGCAAGATCGAGATGGGCATCGAGCACCTGCTGGGCATGCAGCGCTACAACGGCAGCTTCGGCCTGTGGAGCTCGGACAGCGAAGAAGAGTACTGGCTGACCGCTTATGTTACCGACTTCCTGCTGCGTGCTCGTGACCAAGGCTATGGTGTGCCGGCCGAAGCGCTGAAGAAGGCCAGCGAACGCCTGCTGCGCTACCTGCAGGAGCGCAACCTGATCGAGGTCGACTACAGCGAGAACGCCGAACACACCCGCTTCGCCGTGCAGGCCTACGCGGCGTTGGTACTGTCGCGCAGCCAGCAGGCGCCGCTGGGTGCCCTGCGTGGCCTGTTCGAACGCCGCGCCGACGCCCGCTCTGGCCTGCCGCTGGTACAACTGGCGGTGGCGCTGGACAAGATGGGCGACAAGCCGCGTGCCGAGCAGGCCCTGCAGGCGGGCCTGGGCATCAGCCGCGGTAAAGGCTGGATGGCCGACTATGGCAGCGCCCTGCGCGACCAGGCACTGATCCTGGCGCTGCTGCAGGAAAGCAACCTGGCCAGCCGCCAGGTCGACCAGCGTCTGTTCGCCCTGGCGGATGAGCTGGCGGCCAATCGCTGGCTGTCGACCCAGGAGCGCAATGCGCTGTTCCTGGCCGGCCGTGGCCTGTTGGGCAAGCCGGAAGGCCAGTGGCAGGCGCGCCTGGACAGCGCGGGCGAAGTGCGCGAGTTCAACAATGCCGAGTCCGGCATGAAGCTCGAAGGCCCGTTGCTGGCCTCGCCGCTGAGTGTGCAGAACCAGGGCAGCGAGACGCTGTACCAGCAACTGACCCTGTCGGGTTACCCTCGCCAGGCGCCTGCGGCCGGTGGCAACGGCATGCAGATCCGCCGTGAGTACCTGGGCATGAATGGCCAGCCGCTGGACCTGCACAACCTGCGCAGTGGCGACCTGGTGCTGGTGCACCTGGCGCTCAAGGCTGAAGACCGGGTGCCGGATGCGCTGGTGGTGGATTTGCTACCGGCAGGTCTGGAGCTGGAAAACCAGAACCTGGCGCAGAGTGCCGCCAGCCTGGACAACGCCAGCAGTGCGGTGAAGGAATGGCGCGAGTCGATGCAGAACGCCAGTGTGGTGCACCAGGAGTACCGCGATGACCGTTACGTCGCCGCGCTCAAGCTGGACAGCTACGGCACCACCCACCTGCTGTACCTGGCGCGGGCGGTGACCCCGGGCACCTACCGCGTGCCGCCGCCGCAAGTCGAATCGATGTACCGGCCGAACCTGCAGGCCGTGGGGGATGGGCAAGGGGAGATGACCGTAAGAGCCCGCTAAGCGCCTGTCAGGCGCGGGCTATGTGGGAGCGGCCTTGTGTCGCGCAAGGGCCGCAAAGCGGCCCCGGCAACTCAAGCGGCGGAGCTGAAAATCTGGGGCTGCTGCGCAGCCCTTTCGCGACACAAGGCCGCTCCCACAGGTCCGCGCCGGGCAGTTCAATGTCAGTGTATTACCCAGCTCATCACCCACAACCCCAGCAGCAGCCAGATGATCCCGAGGATGATCGAGGCACGCATGAACGCGCGGATTGCCGAGTACAGCAGCACCAGCCCGATGATCAGGGCGAGGATGCTGAGCAGCGAGGTTTCCATGCCCAACGTGCGCGCCAGGCCATCGATGAAATTGCCACCGGCACTGGCCAGCAGGTTGAACAGCCCGCTCAATGCGTCGACGATGAAGCGGATCAACGACCCCAGCGCCTGGCCCAGCCACTCGAAAAAACCTTCTACATGCATAGTTGCTTCCTGATGAACGAATCGGCGAGGTTGCCGTTCCCAAGCCTTTGGCCATCACCTGGCCAGGTCGGTTCCCGATGCCAAGCTTAACGCGGCCGCGTACCCGTGCGGGCAGGCTGTTGCGTGCCACTATGATCGGCATGCTCGTGTTGTTCGGCTTGTTGTGGCTGGCCGACCGCCTCTGGCCGCTGCCCATGCCCGGCGACGACCTGGCCCGGGTGGTGCTGGCCGAGGACGGCACGCCGTTGTGGCGCTTTGCCGATGCCGATGGCGTTTGGCGCTACCCGGTCAGCCCCGACGAGGTTTCGCCGCTGTATCTGCAGGCACTGCTGACCTACGAGGACCGCTGGTTCTACAGCCACCCCGGGGTCAACCCGCTGGCCCTGGCCCGCGCTGCCTGGCTGAACCTGCACGGCGGGCGTGTGGTGTCGGGCGGCAGCACGCTGTCGATGCAGGTCGCGCGCCTGCTCGACCCGCATGAGCGCACCCTGGCCGGCAAACTGCGCCAGCTGTGGCGCACGGCGCAGCTGGAGTGGCATTTTTCCAAGCGCGAAATCCTGCAGATCTACCTGGACCGCGCGCCCTTCGGCGGCACCCTGCAGGGCGTGGCAGCCGCCAGCTGGGCCTACCTGGGCAAGTCGCCCATGCACCTGACCCCGGCCGAAGCGGCGCTGCTGGCCGTACTGCCCCAGGCGCCCAGCCGCCTGCGTCCGGACCGCCACCCCGAACGTGCCCAGCGCGCCCGGGACAAGGTGCTGCAACGCCTGGCCGAATACCAGGTGTGGCCGGCACAGCAAATCCGTGAGGCAGCCGAAGAACCGCTGCTGCTGGCGCCACGTCAGGAACCGGCCCTGGCGCCGCTGCTGGCCCGGCGCCTGAACAGCAGCGACAGCCCGCCGCTGATCCGCACCACGCTCGACGCCGCGCTGCAGCGGCGCCTCGAAGACCTGCTGCTGGGCTGGCGCGCACGGCTGCCGGAGCGCACCTCCGCCGCCATCCTGGTGGTCGAGGCGCAAACCATGGCGGTGCGTGCCTACCTGGGCTCGATCGACCTGGCCGACGAGCGCCGCTTCGGGCATGTCGACATGGTGCGTTCGTTGCGCTCGCCCGGCTCCACGCTCAAGCCGTTCCTCTACGGCATGGCGCTGGATGACGGCCTGATCCATTCCGAGTCGCTGCTGCAGGATGTGCCGCGACGCTATGGCGACTACCGCCCCGGTAACTTCTCCATGGGCTTCAGCGGGCCGGTATCGGCCAGTTCGGCGCTGGCGCTGTCACTCAACCTGCCGGCGGTGCAGCTGCTGGAGGCCTACGGCCCGAAACGCTTTGCCGCGCAACTGCGCATGGCGGGCATGCCGTTGATACTGCCGCCCCTGGCCGAGCCCAACCTGTCGTTGATCCTGGGGGGCGCGGGCAGTCGCCTGGAGGACTTGGTGGGTGGCTACGCTGCGCTGGCGCGGGGTGGCAACAGTGCGCGAGTGCGCCTGCAACCGCAGGACCCGTTACTGGAACGGCGCCTGCTGTCACCGGGGGCGGCGTGGATCATCCGGCGCATCCTCAGCGGCCAGGCACGTCCCGACCGCGACCCGCATGCCGAACTGGTGCAGCGCCCGCAACTGGCCTGGAAAACCGGCACCAGCTATGGCTTTCGCGATGCCTGGTCGATTGGTGTGGGCCCGCGCTACCTGATCGGCGTATGGATCGGCCGCCCCGACGGCACGCCGGTCCCCGGGCAATTCGGGCTGGCTTCGGCAGCGCCGCTGATGCTGCAGGTGCACGACCTGTTGAGCAACCGTGACAGCCAGCGTGGCATCAGCGTGCCGGTGGAGCGGGTGCCGGCGAATGTCGGCGTGGCGGCAATCTGTTGGCCGCTGGGCCAGCCGATGAACAAGCAGGATCCCAACTGCCGGCGTCAGCGTTTCGCCTGGACCCTGGATGGCACCACGCCGCCAACCCTGCAGGCCGCCGACCAGCCACTCGGCCTGGGCCTGCGCGAAAGCGTGTGGGTCAACGACCAGGGGCTGCGCGTCGATGGCAGTTGCCCGGGCGCCAAGGCCCGCGACATCGCCCTCTGGCCGGCCCCGCTGGAGCCTTGGCTGCCACGCGTCGAGCGGCGTGTGGCGCGCCTGCCGGCCATCGACCCGGCCTGTCCGCCGCAGCTGTCGGCCAGCGCGCCACCGCTGTCGATCGTGGGCGTGCGCCCGGGCGACAACCTGCGCCGCCCGGCCACCAGCAGCGAACCGTTGCAACTGCATGTGTCGGCGCTGGGTGGTGGAGGGCGGCGCTGGTGGTTCCTCAACGGTCAGCCATTGGGCGAAACCCAAGGTCAGGACAGCCTGCTGGTGCGTTTCCAGCAGGTAGGCCAGGCTGAAATCAGCGCGCTGGATGAAAGCGGCGAGACGGCGCGCGTGGCGTTCCAGGTCAGCGAGTAGCCGTTCGACGAGGACCGAGGCAGCACCTACGCTTGCAGGTAACGGGTGTGACCGGCTGGCGCCCCGCAACCCAAGGGAACATGGAGCGCCCTATGCGTCCTCTGGCCGTGCCCCTGTTGTTGCTGCCTTGGGCGCTTGCGGCCCATGCCGAACCTTTGCCGGGTTTTCTCGACAGCCATGAGTACGAACGTCGCCTGCCCGGCGCCAACCTGCCGATAGATGCCTACCGCCCGGTCAGCGCTCACCTGCAGCTGGGCGTGGCGGATGGCGACAGCCCCACGTGGGCGCCTGCGAATACCCCGTTGGTGCTGCATAAAGTGCGCTTCGAAGGTGGCACGGTGTTCCCCTTGAGCGACCTGCGCGAACACTATCAGCCGCTGATCGGGCGTCAGACCACGTTGGGCGAACTGCAGCAATACACCGCGCGCCTGACCCAGCGCTATCGGCAGGAAGGCTACCTGTTGTCGTACGCCTACCTGCCGCCGCAGGAGGTGGCCGATGGCCGGGTCAATGTGGTGCTGGTCGAAGGCTATATCCGTGATTACCGCGTGGATGGCGATATTGGCCCGGCCAGTACCTATCTGCACCAGTTGCTGGAGCGGCTTGCCGCCGAGCGACCGCTGACCCGGGAAACGCTGGAGCGCTACCTGGGCCTGGCCGAGCGCCTGCCGGGGGTGACGATAGAGCCGCAGCTGGCGGTGGCGCAAACCGCTGATGGCGCCGCTCGGTTGACCGTGCATGCGCGGCGCAAGCCGTTCAGCGCTGCGGTTACCGTGGTCGATGGCAACCGCGACGACGCGCAGGCGCTGTTGACGGCAACCAGCCACGCCCAGACCCGCTTTGCCGAACAGATCGAGGCCAGCCTGTTGCTGCCACCGGGGGATGACCAGGTGCATTACCAGCGTCTGGCCTACAGCCAGTATCTGGACGCGGGCGGCAGCCAGTTGCTGCTGTCGGCTTCGCGCTACCGCAGCGAACCCGGCACGCGTATTCGTCTGGACGATGGCCGCGATATCACCCGTAAGCGCGACAGCGACCGCTATGCGATCGGCCTGCGCCAGCCGGTGATCGTCAGGCCGGATGAACGGATGGTGGTGCAGGGGCAGGTGTATTCGGTCAGTGAGCACTTCGAAGACCGGGTGGATGGGTTGCCATTGGCCCGGGACTACGACACCTATGTGCGTGCGCTGTCATTCGAGGGCGACTGGCGCAAGGTGGAAGCGGGGCGTTTGCGTATCGCCAGTGTCGGGGTCTATCAGGGGCTGGATTACCTGGGGGCGCGCAGCGACGCCGGCTACGATCTGGATTTTCTGCGGTTGCGGCTTTCAGGGTTGCAGAGTGATGCGTTGCTCGATAGCTGGCAGGGAGTGGTGTCCGGGGCGTTGTACTGGAGTGATGACCGCTTGCCCGACAGCGAGCGTGCGGGGTTTGGCGGGCAGAACTTCGGCCGTGGCTACCCGCGTGACCAGGCGGACGGGGACAAGGGCTGGGGTGTGGCTTACGAGTTGAACTACAGCGTTCGTGATAGCTGGCTGGCGCTGGTGCAGCCCTATGTGGTGTTGGATACGGCGCAGGCCTGGCACAACCGCGGGCCGGTGGAGGACGCCCATCTGGCCTCGGCGGCGCTTGGTGTGCGGTTGGGCGATGGGCGCTTGTTCAATGTGGCGCTGGAGGTGGCCAAGCCTCTGGCGGATGTGGCATTGGATAGCCTGGACCGTAGGCCGCGGCTGACTCTGACTGTTGGCGTTCAGTTGTAAGGGGGCGCTGTGGGCGCGGGCATGCCCGCGAAGAGTCCAACGCGGTGCACGGCACCGGCTGTGCCGGTGTTCGCGGGCGCGCCCGCTCCCACAGGTGTCGTGATTGGCTGCAAGGCACTCAATGGGTGGTAAATCGCTGATGCATCGGCGAAGAGCTGGGCGTCAGCGCCAGTGCCAGCTGGGTGCGGTTGTGCATGTGGGTCAGGCGCAGCACCTGCGACACATACAGTTTCACGGTGTTCTCGGTAATGCCCAGCTCACAGGCGATCTGGTAGTTGGTCTTGCCCTTGCTCACCAGGCGCGCCACTTCCAGCTGGCGTGGCGACAGCTTCTCGAACGCCGCTGGCAGCTCGCTTTCGCTTTCTTCCACATCTGTGGCACGCCGGTGAGTACCTTGGCCACGGGCTCTTTCCAGATCCTGGTAGAGCTCGTCAATCGACTCGGCCAGTTCCTGCAGGCGCTGATTCAATCCGCCAAGGTCGCGGAAGTTGCGCTGGCGCTCCAGCAACGCCTCTTCCTGCCGACGTACGCCTTCCAGCAGTTCATCGAGGTCCATCGGTTTCTGGTAGTAGTCGGCAAAGCCTTCGCGTAACGCGCGGATCACGTCCTGTTTCTCGGCACGCCCAGTCAACATGATGGCTTCGAACATGCGCTGGCTGCGGTCGACCCCTTTCAAGGCTCGCACCAGTTCGATGCCATCTCGTTCCGGCATATGCAGGTCACAGATGAGCAGGCCGATGGCCGGGTCTGCCGCATAGCGCTCGATGGCTTCGTCAGTTGAATGGGCTGGTACGCAGACATAGCCCTTGGTTTCGAGGAATTCACACAGTTGTTCGACAATGACCGGTTGGTCATCTACCACTAGAATCTTCAATTCACTCACTGGTCTGGTCACGATCCACTCCCTGTTCGTATACGGCCCTGCTCCCGGGGCCAGACGCTCTGGCAGCTTAAAAATAGCCGCACCACGCGAATATGTACAAGGTATGTACAAGGCATCGGACCACAGGCAAATTCATTGGATCCAGACAGCTGTCAAAAGAAAGCCGGTCAGCACATAGGGGACAAAGGCCTGCTTGTCGCCCATTTCCTCGGTCAGGGCCTGCAAACGTTTTTTCACCTTTGGGTTGAGCAAGGTCCACAGACGCCGGCGGGTGAGCAGCCACAGCAGCACGCTGACACCGGCGCCAATAAAGGTACCAAGCACGTATTGCGGGCTGGTGGCCAAGGCCAGTGCGCCCATCAGCTTGACGTCATCGGCACCGAAACGTCCAAGCATGTAGCCAGGCAGGGTCAGTAACATGACGATGGCCAGCGCCCAGCCGGCATCGCTGGCATCGGCGCCGATCCAGCTGTGGCCGGTGGCGAACAGCCAGATCAGGGCGCAGGTAGCCACGCCAAGGGTGAGCATGTTGGATATCTGGCGTTGACGCACGTCCTGTTCGGAGCACAAGGCAAGCCACATCAGGAGAACAATGCTTTGCATTGGCAGGTCGTCCTTCCCAAATGTTGAACACATCTACCCGGTCAGTCAGGTTTCCTTAAGTGAAGATAGACGGGAACCTGCGGGGGAGTGGGGTGGAAAGGCAAAAAGGCGTGGCCGGGACGGATTTTGTCGCTGCTGAAACAGGCCTCGCAGGCGACCCTTGTGGGAGCGGGTTCACCCGCGAACACCGGCAAGGCCGGTGCCATGCACCGCGTCGTTCTCTTCGCGGGTGAACCCGCTCCCACAGGGACTGTGGCGCATGCATAAACGCGTTGGGGGTTACTTCCTGCTGCCCGGCGGGTAGTTGGCCAATACCTTGGTCACGGTGTTGTGGATTGCGCTGTTGCGTTCCTCGGGGCTCGGCGGGTAGTTGTTCATGATCTGCTCGGCACTGCCGCGCCACACCAGCTTGCTGTCATGCCCATCGAACAGGTCGATCTGGATGGTGGCGACCTTGTAGTCGACGCTGCGGGTTTCGTTGTACATCGGGCCACCCCAGTAACCGCCCCAGTAGCCCCCCCAGCCACCGCCGTAGTGGGTGGTGATCTGTTGCTGACGCTGCTCGACGATCAGGTAGGCGCGCACTGTCAGGTCGGGCCGCGCACCACCTTGTACCGGGCGCAGGCCGCGCTGGTCGAGTTGGTCGGCGACCGCCTGGCGAATGCGCTGCTCGGTCAGGTCGCTCTTGATTCGCGGGTCGTCCGGGCGGTACTGCAGCCCCGGCTCCTGCCATGCCCAGCTGCGGTAGGCGGCAAAATCACGGCTGGCATCGAAATCCTGCTGGACGTTATTGCTGGAGCAGGCGGCGAGCAATAACGCGAATGACAGTAGAAGGAGACGGCGCAACATGATGGTTCTCCGTTAGATATCAACTGGGAGGATAGCCGCTGAGCGCCTTGTGCACGGAATCGCGCAAGGCACTTTCGCGTTCACGCGGCGAGTCCTTGTCGCTGCCGCTTTCGGCGCTGGCACTCCATACCGGCTGGCCGCTGCGGGCGTCGTACAGGTCGATACGCACCACCATCACCTGCACCTCGTAGGTGCGCACGACGGGCACGCTGGCATAGGCCCCATAGCCATGGCGGTAGCCGCCATAGCCGACACCCCCGTAGGGGTACGGGCCGTAGTAGGGGTCGTAGGCATCGTAGTCACGTACCTGGCGCAAGCGCTTTTCCAGGCGTATGTCGGCGCTGACCAGCAAGTCGCCGGGGCTGCCCCGGGCGGGGCGCAGGCCGTGTTGGTCGAGCGCGCCGCTGACGGCATCGGCCAGTTGCGCCGGGTCGGTATCGACCGAGCCGCTGGGCAACTGGCCATTGCGCCAGCTCCAGCTGCGATAGTGGCCGTAATCACGGGTGGGTGCCGGATAGGCACTGGCATCGAAGGTAGTGGCCGCCTGGGCAGGGGCCGGTGGCAACGGGCGGCTGCTGGCCACATACGGGTTGCTGCCCTGGCAGCCAGCCAGGGCAAGCGGCAGCACGACCAGGCACAACAGACGGTACGGCATGTATTCCTCCCGGCGGGTGGTTCAGCGAGGGCGGCAGACCCAGTGCAGGTAGCGGCCGAGCCCGGCGAAGCTGGGGTGGCGACGGTAGGCCAGTTCCATTTCCAGCAGGTCGAGCAGCTCGGCCTTGCCCTGGAATTCCTTGGGCATGTAGTCGTGGAACACCCGCACGCCACTTTCGCTTTCAACCTGCCACATAGGCTCAAGTTGCGCCCTGAGTTCGCGTGGATCAAGCGGTTTTTGTGGGGTCAGGCTCTGCTTTTCACCTTCCAGCCGATTGCTGCGCAACTTGCGGAAATGGCCCTTGAGCAGGTTGCGATAGACCAGTGCGTCGCGGTTGTAGAAGGCCAGGGACAGCCACCCGGAGGGGGCGGTGAGCTGGTGCAGCACTGGCAGGATGCTTTCGGGCTCGGCCAGCCATTCAAGGACGGCGTGGCATAGCACCAGGTCGTAGGGTTCGGTCAGCTGGCCGAGCAGGTCTTGCCAGGGGGCCTGGATGAAGGTGGCCGGTTGGCCGGCTTCGGCAAAGCGCGCCCGTGCGCCGTCGAGCATCGGCGCGGCGGGTTCGGCCAGGGTCAGCTGGTGGCCGCGCTGGGCCAGCCACAAGGCCATGTGGCCCAACCCGGCACCGATGTCGAGAATGCGCAGCGGGCGGTCGGGCAGGGCTTCGGCCAGGTCGGCCTGCAACACGGCCAGGCGGATCGCGCCCTTGGCACCGCCGTAGATCTTCTCGGCAAAGCGGGTGGCCAGCTCATCGAAGTGACGGTCGTTCATCGGGCGAAGCGCCTCTCGCTGTCGGCCAGCTTGGCCCGCACCACCTGGTCCATGTCCAGGCCCAGCTCGCTGCACAGCAGCAACAGGTACAGCACCACATCGCCGATTTCCTGGCCGGCGTGGGCCAGCTGGTCGGCGGGCAACTGGCGCGATTGGTCCTCGCTCAGCCACTGGAAGATTTCCACCAGCTCGGCCATTTCGACGCTGGCGGCCATGGCCAGGTTCTTCGGGCTGTGGAAGCGGCGCCAGTCGTTGTTGTCGCGGATCTGGTGCAGGCGTTGGGTGAGTTCTTGCAGGTTCATCGGGGGTCTCCTAATGCTGCATAGCTTCTGCGCAGGCCCGATGCAAAGCAAGGGGCCTAAAGCCGAGCCCAGCGCCCGACCATATGCAGCACCCCTCCATGCCCATCCAGCCGCAGCTCACCCGCAGCCCCCGCCTCACTGGCACCTAGCACCACCTCCGACGGCAAGCGCACCGGTTTGCGGAAATCCACCTCGAAGGCATAGCCACTGTGCGGCAGGTGCCCGCGCAGTGCTGCCAGGGCCATGGCCTTGCTCCACATGCCATGGGCAATCGCCGTGGGGAAGCCGAACAGCCGAGCACTGGCGGCGCTGAGGTGGATCGGGTTGTAGTCCCCGCAGACCTTGGCATAACGCCGGCCGATATCCTTGTCGGCGTACCAGCGGCTCGCCTCTGGTAATGCTTGTGGCTCGTCCTCGGCAGGTTCGCCTGCCTCGCTTTCCAGCTTCAGCCCGCGCACCAGCATACGGCTGGTCTCGCGCCAGATCAGGCCGATGCCGTCTTCGGCTTCGGTAACCAGGTCGAAGGTGCCGCCCTTGGCATGTGCTTGCAGATTGGCCGCATACACCGCAAAGCGCAGCCCTTCGATACCGCCCAGTGGGCGCACCACTTCGATGCGGTTGTGCAGGTGCACCAGGCCGAGCAGCGGGAAGGGGAAGTCTGGCGCGGTCATCAATTGCAACTGCAGCGTGAATGCCATGACATGGGGATAAGTCCCCGGTAGCCGGCCATCGTCGGTGAAGTGGCACAACCGTCGATAGGCGGCCAGGTTGCCCGGCTGGACGCGGATGAAACAGCGCAGGCCGTCGTCCGGCAGATGAGCGCCGCTGATGGTGCGCTTGCTGACCGCGCGCAGGTACAGGTTGGCGCGCGAAGCCGGGCTGTGCAGGTCGTGCCAGTGTCGGCTCATGTTCAAGCCCCCATCAAGGCCTGGCCGCATACCCGCAGCACCTGGCCGTTGACTGCCCCGGAGCCCGGCTGGCTGAGCCAGGCGATGGCTTCGGCGACATCCTGCGGGCGGCCGCCCTGGCCCAGCGAACTCAAGCGTCGCCCGGCCTCGCGCAGGCCCATGGGCATGGCGGCGGTCATGTGGGTTTCGATGAAGCCGGGGGCCACGGCATTGATGCTGCCGCCGCGCTCGGCGAGCCGGGGCGCCCACGCCTGGGCCAGGCCGATCAGCCCGGCCTTGCTCGCGGCATAGTTGGCCTGCCCGCGGTTGCCGGCGATGCCGCTGACCGAGGCCAGCAGCGTGATGCGCGCGTTTTCACCCAGGGCGCCGTTGTCGTACAGCGCCTGGGTCAGCAGCTGCGGTGCCTTGAGGTTGACCGCCAGCACCGCGTCCCAGTATTCCGGGGTCATGTTGGCCAGGGTCTTGTCACGGGTGATGCCGGCGTTGTGCACCACGATGTCGATGCCGTCGGGCAGGGCCGCGAGCAGTTGCGTTGCCGCGTCGCTGGCGCAGATGTCCAGGGGCAGCGCCTTGCCGCCCAGGCGCGCGGCCAGGGCATCGAGGTCCTGGCTGGCCTGCGGCACATCGAGCAGCAGTACGTCGGCGCCGTCCCGCGCCAGGGTTTCGGCTATGGCGGCACCAATGCCGCGCGCGGCGCCCGTCACCAGGGCGCGGCGGCCAGCCAGAGGCCGTGTCCAGTCCTTGACCTGGCTGGCGCAGGCTTGCAGGCGTAGCACCTGGCCGGAGATGAAGGCGCTTTTGGGCGAGAGGAAGAAGCGCAGGGCGCCTTCCAGCTGGTCTTCCGCGCCGGGGCCGACATATAGCAACTGCGCGGTCGCACCGTTGCGCAGTTCCTTGGCCAGCGAGCGGCCGAAGCCTTCCAGGGCCCGTTGGGCGATACTGGCCAACGGGTTGTCGAGGCTTTCTGGCGCACGGCCCAGCAGCACCACATGGGCGCACGGCGCCAGGCTGCGCAGCAGTGGCTGGAAAAATTCGCGCAACTGCTTCAACGCGTCGCTGTCGGACAGGTGACTGGCATCGAATACCACGGCCTTGATCTTCGGTCCCAGGCCAGCTACCCATGCCTCGGCCTTGAGGTTGTCGGTATTGAAGCTGTAAAGGGTGTCGGTCAGGCACGGGGCAATGGCTTCGACCTGGCTCGCCAGTGCCCCGCCACCCAGTACCAGAGCACCTTCGACCGGGCGCAGGCGGCCTGTCTGCCAGCGCTCCAGCGGCGCCGGGCGTGGCAGGCCAAGGGCATCCACAAGACGGCGGCCGAGGTTGGAGTTGGCAAAGCCGAGGTAGCGATCGCTCATGAGTGGGTCTCCCGGAAGGCAAGCTTGAAAGTGTGGACCAACTTTGTGGCAAGGTCGTTCGAATGCGGTAAAAACACCTAGGCTGTACGGATCAAATTGTTTCAGGAGGAACAAGCGCATGCGTTCACTTCGCCGGGTCGCGATCCTGGGCGGCAACCGAATTCCCTTCGCCCGCTCCAATGGTGCCTATGCCACGGCCAGCAACCAGGCGATGCTCACTGTCGCCCTTGAAGGGCTGATCGAACGCTACCGCTTGCATGGGTTGCGCATGGGGGAGGTGGTGGCCGGTACGGTGCTCAAGCACTCGCGTGACATGAACCTGACCCGTGAGTGCGTGTTAGGCTCGCGTCTGTCGCCGCAGACGCCGGCCTATGACATCCAGCAAGCCTGCGGCACCGGGCTGGAGGCGGCGCTGCTGGTGGCCAACAAGATTGCCCTGGGGCAGATCGACTGTGGCATTGCCGGCGGCGTGGACACCACCTCCGATGCGCCGATTGCGGTCAACGAAGGCCTGCGCCACATCCTGCTGCAAGCCAACCGTGGCAAAAGCCTGGGCGAGCGGCTCAAGCCGTTCCTCAAGCTGCGCCCCCACCACCTGAAACCCGAATTGCCGCGTAACGGTGAACCGCGCACCGGGATGTCGATGGGCGAGCATTGCGAACGCATGGCCCAGGCCTGGCGCATTGGCCGTGCCGAACAGGACGAGTTGGCGCTGCTCAGCCACCAGGCGCTGGCTGCCGCGTACGCCGAAGGTTGGCAGGATGACCTGCTGACGCCGTTTCTGTCGTTGACCCGTGATAACAACCTGCGCCCCGACCTGAACCTGGAGCAACTGGCCCGGCTCAAGCCGGCCTTCGATCGCAGCGGGCAGGGCACGCTGACGGCGGGCAATTCCACACCGCTGACCGATGGCGCTTCGCTGGTGTTGCTGGGCAGCGAGGAATGGGCCGAGCAGCAGGGGCTGCCGGTGCTGGCGTATCTGGTCGATGGCGAAACCGCTGCGGTGGATTTCGTTACGGGACGCGAAGGGCTATTGATGGCGCCAGTGTATGCGGTGCCGCGGCTGCTGGCGCGCAATGGCCTGACGCTGCAGGACTTTGACTATTACGAGATTCACGAAGCCTTTGCTGCCCAGGTGCTATGCACGCTCAAGGCCTGGGAAGATGCCGATTATTGCCGCGAACGGTTGGGGCTGGATGCGCCACTCGGGGCGATCGACCGCAGCAAGCTCAACGTCAAGGGCAGTTCGCTGGCGGCCGGGCACCCGTTTGCCGCCACCGGGGGGCGGATATTGGCCAACCTGGCCAAGTTGCTGGCGAGGGCGGGGAAGGGGCGAGGGCTGATTTCGATCTGCGCGGCGGGTGGGCAGGGGGTGACGGTTATCGTAGAGCGCTGAGGCAAACCCTGTGGGAGCGCGCCTGACTTGACCATGAATCAACTGTTAGGCTTGTCTGATCAGAACTACAAGAAGCCGCCATGCCGATCATCGGACACCCCCGCGCCATCCCGGCGCTGGACCACCTGCCCAGGCCGCTCTATGCCCGTGCCGAAAGCCTCGGCGCCGGCTCCTGGACCACCCGCCACCAGCACGACTGGGTGCAGTTCTCCTACGCGATCAGCGGCGTCCTCGGGGTGTATACCCACGAGGGCAGCTACTTCGCTCCGCCTCAGTGGGGCGTGTGGATACCAGCCGATGCCGAACATGAGGTGGTCACCTCGATGCAGGCCGAAATGCGCAGCCTGTACGTGCGCCGGGATGCCTGCCCATGGGCACCGGAACAGTGCCGTGTGCTGGAAGTGACCCCGCTGGCGCGCGAACTGATCAAGCAGTTCTGCCTGTTCCCGGCAGACTACCCGGAGGGTGACAGCGCCGAGGCGCGGCTGGTGGCGGTGCTGCTCGACCAGTTGCGCACGCTGCCCGAGGTCGGTTTTTCGCTGCCACTGCCACGGCACCCGGGGTTGCTGGCGCTGTGCAATGGCCTGATCGCTGCACCGGACCAGCCGCAGACCTTGCAGCAGTGGGCGCGGGAGTTGGGGTGTTCGGAGAAGACGCTGATGCGGCTGTTCCAGCGGGAGACGGGTTTGAGCTTTCGCAACTGGCGGCAGCGTATGCGGCTGTTGTCATCGCTGGCGCTGCTGGAGGCGGGGGAGAGTGTGACCGAGGCGGCGTTGGGGTGTGGGTATGACTCCACCTCGGCTTACATTGCGGCGTTCAAGCAATTGTTTGGCGCGACGCCGGGAGAATTGAAGCTTTAGTGATTGGTCGCCTGTGCCGGCCTCTTCGCGGGCACGCCCGCTCCCACAGGTACTCCACAGCCTGCAAAGCTGCGGTGATTCTGTGGGAGCGGGCATGCCCGCGAAGAGGCCGGCACAGGCAACACATCAGGTACGGAACCTGCGCACCAGTGCATCCAGCTCATTGGACAACCCGGCCAGGCTCTCCGAATCCACCCGCGCCGCCTGGGCAAGTTCCGCCACCAGCTGCGCATCGCCGTGAATCTGGCTGATGTGCCGGTTGATGTCCTCGGCCACCTGGTGCTGCTCTTCGGCCGCCGTGGCGATCTGGGTGTTCATGTCGCGGATCACATCCACCGACTCGCGGATCTGCCCGAAGCTGTCACGGGCCAGGCCGATGCGGCTCACCGACTGCTGCGAAACCTCCAGGCTGGCGTGCATCTGTGCGGCCACTTCGGCGGTGCGGCTGGCCAGGTTGCCCAGCAGGCCGTCGATCTCGGCGGTGGAGTCGGCAGTCCGCTTGGCCAGCGCACGCACTTCGTCGGCGACCACGGCAAAGCCACGGCCCTGCTCGCCGGCACGGGCCGCTTCGATGGCGGCGTTGAGCGCCAGCAGGTTGGTCTGCTCGGCAATCGAGCGGATGGTGCCGAGGATCGACTGGATGGCGTTGCTGTCACGCTCCAACTGCTGGATCGACTGCGCCGACTGTTCGATCTCCTGGCTCAGGCGGTCGACGCTGTGTACTGCGGCATCGATCTGCTGCTGCCCTTCGCGTGCCTGTTGCTGGCCGCTGTCGGCCGACTGCGCCGCCTGGCTGCAGGAGCGAGCCACTTCGTTGGCGGTGGCGACCATTTCGTGGAAGGCGGTGGAGACCATGTCCACTGCTTCGCGCTGGCGGCCTGCGGCTTCGGCCATGTCGCTGGAAACCCGGGTCGAGCTGCTGGAGGTGCTGAGGATCTTGCTGGCGGCAGTACCGATGTGCTGGATCAGGCTGCGAATGGCGCCGAGGAACTGGTTGAACCAGTTGGCCAGTTGCGCGGTTTCGTCACGGCCACGGATTTCCAGGTTGCGGGTCAGGTCGCCTTCGCCCTGGGCGATATCTTCCAGGCCGCTGGTGACGCTGTTGATCGGACGCACGATCAGCTTGGCGAAGGTGGCGCCGACCACGGCGAACAGCGCAGCC
The DNA here is from genome assembly GCF_036858055.1 of Pseudomonas sp. SF2. Classification (NCBI taxonomy): domain Bacteria; kingdom Pseudomonadati; phylum Pseudomonadota; class Gammaproteobacteria; order Pseudomonadales; family Pseudomonadaceae; genus Pseudomonas; species Pseudomonas sp. SF2. The sequence goes on from NZ_JAMBDI010000049.1 coordinate 41,964, forward strand.
AGCACCACGGCCACGATGCCGATCAGCCAGGTCAGGCGGGTGGTGGTCTGCATCACTTCGCTTTGCTCGATCAGGCCGATCAAGGTCCAGCCCAGCTGTTCATCCGGGTAGATGTTGGCCATGTAGCGCACGCCATTGAGCTCCACTTCGGCCAGCCCCTTGCCGTGCTTGGCCAGCTCGGCGTACCCGTCGCCAAAGCTCGCCAGTTGCTTGAAGTTGTGCTTGGCGTCACGGGGGTCGACCAGTACGTTGCCGTTGTTTTCCACCAGCAGCAAGTAGCCGCTTTCGCCCAGCTTGATCTGCTGGACGATCTCGGTGAGGCCTTTGAGCGACACGTCGACGTTGACCACGCCCCCAGGGTTGCCCAGCTGGTTGGCGACGGTGCGCACGGTACTGACCAGCACGGCGTCGTCGGCAGCCCAGTAGTAGGCGCCGGTACGCAAGGTCTTGCCAGGGTTGGCCATGGCCAATTGGTACCAGGGGCGGGTGCGCGGGTCGTAATTGACGAACTTCTGCCCGGCCGGCCAGCCGACGTAACCACCGTCATTCACCCCATAGGACAGGTACGCATAGCTGGGGTGCGTGGTGGCCAGACGAGTCATGAACTCCAGCACTTTGCTGGCATGGTCGCCCAGTTCATAGGACGGGGTTGCGCTCATGTACTTGTTCAGTTCGCTGCCCGTGGCGGCGACCAGGGGCTGCGAGGCCATGTACTCGACGTTCTGGTTGATGCCCTGGAAGAAGATGTTCATTGCGTTGCTGACCTGGCGGATTTCCCGGCTGCTGCCATCGAGGAATCCGTCGCGGGCTTCGCCACGCAGGTTGAGGACCACCAGGGTGGCCACAAGGACGATGGGCAAGCCGGCGATGACCGCGAATGCCCAGGTCAGTTTCTGTTTGATGCTCATCGACGCTCCCGGATTTTTATTTTCGATACACGAGGCAGGTAACAACTGCATCGGCAGCATCCGGGTTTAATGTAGGAAAACGCCCGTATTTATTGGACAAAGTCGCAGTTGGTGACTATTCGGTCGTGTTTGGACGTATATGGCATACCAAAGGATTGCGGGGCGCCTCAGTGACAGCAGCCGCCCGCAGCGCCGTTGGCCAGGTCCTTGAGGATCGGGCAGTCCGGGCGCTCGTCCCCCTGGCAGTGCGAGACCAGTTCGCCGAGGGTGTCGCGCAGGCTCACCAGCTCTTCGATGCGCCGGTTCAGTTCATCGATATGTTGCATGGCCAGCGCTTTCACATCAGCGCTGGCGCGTTGGCGGTCCTGCCACAGGGTCAGCAGCTTGCCGACCTCCTCGAGGGAAAAGCCCAGGTCGCGGGAACGCTTGATGAAGGCCAGGCTGTGCAAGTCTTCCGCCTGGTACAGGCGGTAGCCGCTGTCGCTGCGCGTGGCGGGCTTGAGCAGGCCGATGGACTCGTAGTAACGGATCATCTTGGTGCTGAGCCCGCTGCGGCGGGCGGCCTGGCCGATGTTCATGGGGCCTCCTGAGTGTTGCTGGTGGGTTTCCAGGCCTTGAGCCACAGCGCGTTGCTCACCACGCTGACGCTGGACAGGGCCATGGCGGCGCCGGCCAGTACCGGGTTGAGGTAACCCAGCGCAGCCAGCGGGATGCCGATCAGGTTATAGATGAACGCCCAGAACAGGTTCTGGCGGATCTTCGCATAGGTCTTGCGGCTGATCTCCAGGGCGGCCGGTACCAGGCGCGGGTCGCCGCGCATCAGGGTGATGCCGGCGGCCTGCATGGCCACGTCGGTACCGCCACCCATGGCGATGCCGATATCGGCTGCAGCCAGCGCCGGAGCATCGTTGATGCCATCACCGACCATGGCAACCACGCCATCCTGCTTCAGTGCGGCCACGGTCGCGGCCTTGTCGGCCGGCAGCACTTCGGCATGCACGTCGTCGATGCCCAGGGCGTCGGCCACCACTTTGGCGCTGCCGCGGTTGTCGCCGGTCAGCAGGTGGCTGCTGATGCGTTGCGCGTGCAGGGTATCGATCGCCTGCGCGGCGCCGGGCTTGAGGCTGTCACCGAAGGCGAACAGGCCCAGCACCCGCGGCTGTGCGCCGCGTTCGATCAGCCATGACAGGGTGCGCCCCTCGGCTTCCCAGGCCTGGGCCTTCGCGGCCAGGTCTCCGGGTGGCAGGGCGCTTTCGTCGAGCAGCCGGCGGTTGCCCAAGGCCAGCTCGCGGCCCTCCACGCGCCCGGCGATACCACGCCCGGTCAGCGACTGGCTGTCGGCAACAGCAGGCACGTCCAGGCCCTGTTCGGCACAGGCATCCAGTACCGCCTTGGCCAGCGGGTGTTCGCTGCCGCGCTGCAGGGCGCCGGCCAGGCGGTGCAGGTCGGCGCTGCTGCCCACCTGCGCCTGGCTGTGGACAACGCGCGGGCTGCCGGAGGTGAGGGTGCCGGTCTTGTCGAACACCACACGGTTGACCGCATGGGCTCGCTCCAGGGCTTCTGCGTCCTTGATCAGGATGCCATGGCGGGCGGCGACCCCGGTGCCGGCCATGATCGCTGCGGGTGTGGCCAGGCCGAGGGCACAGGGGCAGGCGATGACCAGCACGGCGACGGCGTTGATCAGCGCGGTTTCCAGCGGTGCGCCAGCCAGCCACCAGCCGACCAGGGTGATCAGCGCCAGTACCAGCACGGCCGGGACGAATACCTGGCTGACCCGGTCGACCAGCTTCTGGATTGGCGCCTTGGCCGCCTGGGCGTCTTCCACCAGGCGGATGATGCGCGCCAGCACGGTTTCGGTACCCAGTGCCTGGGTACGGACCAGCAGCCGGCCTTCGCCATTGATGGCGCCACCGGTGACGCTGTCCCCGGGTTGCTTGGGCACCGGCAGGCTCTCGCCGCTGATCAGGGCTTCATCGGCATGGCTGCTGCCGTCTTCGACCACGCCATCGACCGGGAAGCGCTCGCCGGGTTTGACCAGTACCAGGTCGCCAAGGCGCAGTTGGGCAATGGCCACGTCTTCTTCCTGGCCATCGACCAGGCGCACGGCACGTTCCGGGCGCAAGGCTTCGAGGGCCCGGATGGCGCTGGCGGTCTGGCGTTTGGCACGGCTTTCCAGGTACTTGCCCAGTAGCACCAGGGCAATCACCACGGCCGAGGCTTCGAAGTACAGGTGCGGGGCCATGCCGGCGGGGGCTTGCGCCCACTGGTACAGGCTCAAGCCGTAACCGGCGCTGGTGCCCAGGGCCACCAGCAGGTCCATGTTGCCGGCACCGGCGCGCACGGCTTTCCAGGCGGCCACGTAGAAACGCGCGCCGAGAATGAACTGCACCGGCGTGGCCAGCAGGAACTGCACCCACGCTGGCAACATCCAGTGCAGGCCAAACGGCTGCACTACCATTGGCACCACCAGCGGCAGGGCGAGCAGCAACGCTGCAGCGACCGCCAGGCGTTCGTTACGCAGGCGGCGTTGGGTAGCAGGCTGGTCGGCCTTGGCGGCTTGCGGCAGGCTGGCGCTGTAGCCGGCCTTTTGCACGGCGTCGATCAGCAGGTTGTCGTCGAGGGCCGCGAGCACTTCGAGGTGTGCGCGTTCGCTGGCCAGGTTGACGCTGACCTGCTCAACCCCCGGCAGCTTGCCGAGGGCGCGCTCTACGCGGCCGACGCAACTGGCGCAGGTCATGCCGCCAATCTGCAGTTCGACGGTGCGGGTGGGCACGCCATAGCCGGCTTCGCGTACGGCGTCGACGAGGGCGGGCAGGCTGTTGGCCGGGGCCTGGACCCGGGCCTGTTCGGTGGCGAGGTTGACGCTGACCTGTTCAGCGCCGGTGACCTTGCGCAGGGCGCGCTCGACCCGGCCGGCACAGCTGGCGCAGGTCATACCGGAGATCGGCAGGTCGTATGTGGTGGATGCGGGCATGGCTCTCCTCCTTGGACAGGCCTCCAGCATCAACCTTGCCACGCAGGTAAGGTCAATAGCCCAGGCCGGCTCGCTTCAACTCCAGCCCATAGTGCCCCATGGCGATGCGGTATTTGTTGATCTGGCCCGCCTGCAGGTTCAATCGTGTGCTGCGCTGGTCCTCGACACCCGCGGCGCAGCCGGGCATTTGCCCGGGCAGCAGGCGCAGGCGCACGTCTACCGGGCCGGGCGGCAGGTTGAACGAGGTGGACTGCTCCTGGAATACGCGCCCGGAGAGCTGGTCGTTGAGGTAGATGCCGATTTCGCAACTGGTGGCCACTTCCAGGCGCTCCCGGGAAATGATCAGCACGCTGTAGTCCGAGTTGCCCTCGGCGCTGGCCGGTGGCACTGCAGCCAGCGTGCTCAACAGCCCGACGACGCCCAATGCTGCCCTGAACATGAAAAATCTCCTGCTTGCCTGATCATCAAAGGCGCAGCTTGGCCGACGCGCGCGCGGATTTCCACCCCGGCTGTTGTCGGCAGGACTTGACCTTGCCCCGATGGCAAGCTTGAGACTCGTGGAAAACCTGAAGGAGGTAACCCCATGCAAGTGTTCAATGTACAAGGCATGACCTGTGGCCATTGCGTGAAAGCCGTGACCCGGGCGGTGCAGGAGCAGGATGCCGCGGCCAAGGTGGAGGTCGACCTGGCGGCCAGGCAGGTACGGGTGCAGAGTGAGTTGGCGCAGGAGCAGATTCTCACGGCCATTCGCGATGAAGGTTATCAGGCCGAGGCGGCCTGAATACTGACCTGTGGGAGCGGGCGTGCCCGCGAACACCGGCGCAACCGGTGCCATCCACCGCGCCGCCTGATTCACGGGCACGCCCGCTCCTACAGGGGCCGCACCAGGCCCAGTATTGTTGCAAATGTTTTCATGTCGATAGGGTCCACAGCAGGTAGAATCAAGCACTTGCTTAGCCTGCTATGGATTCCTGATGAACCTGCGAATGGTGCTCATCCTGGGCGCACTCAGTGCGTTCGGGCCTTTGGCGATCGACTTCTACCTGCCCGCCTTCCCGGCCATGGCGCAGGCGTTCGCCACCGATGAAAAACACGTCCAGGCCACCTTGGCCGCCTACTTCCTTGGCCTGTCCATCGGGCAACTGGCCTACGGGCCGGTGGCTGACCGCTTTGGCCGACGCAAGCCGCTGATGTTCGGGGTGACCCTGTTCACCCTGGCGTCACTGGCCTGTGCCTATGCCCCCAACCTCGACACCCTGGTGCTGGCGCGTTTCGTACAGGCGCTGGGCGGTTGCGCCGGGATGGTGCTGTCGCGGGCCATTGTCAGTGACAAGTGCGACCCGGTGGCCTCGGCCAAGGTGTTCTCGCAACTGATGCTGGTCATGGGGTTGGCGCCAATCCTGGCACCGATGCTGGGCGGGGTGTTGGTGAACCTGGCCGGCTGGCAATCGATCTTCCTCGCCCTTAGCCTGTTCAGTGCAGGTTGCCTGCTGGCGGTCAGCCTGGGCCTGCCGGAAAGCCTGCCCGAGCACATACCACGGCAACCGCTGGCTGGCGCCTTGCGTCAGTACATGCGTCTGCTCGCTGACCGGGTGTTCATCGGCCATGCCTTGACCGGTGGTATCGCCATTGCCGGCATGTTTGCCTACATCGCCGGTTCACCTTTCGTGTTCATCAAGCTCTACGGCGTGCCGGCCGAGCATTACGGCTGGTTATTCGGCACCAATGCTGCCGGCTTTATCCTGGTGGCGCAGGTGAATGCACGCTTGCTGGCCAAGCGTGGGCCGGCGTTCCTGCTGGCGCGTGCGGTGTGGTTGTACCTGGCTGCGGGCCTGACGTTGCTGGGCGTGGCGGCATTGCGACCAACACAGCTGTGGCCATTGCTGGTACCGCTGTTCGTCTGCATTTCCAGCCTCGGTTGCATCATCCCCAACGCCTCTGCCTGTGCCATGAGCGGGCAGGGCACGCGGGCCGGGAGTGCCTCGGCGCTGATGGGCTGCCTGCAGTTCAGTGTCGCCGCCGGCGCAGCGGCGCTGGTCGGGCTGCTGCATGATGGTAGTGCGGTGCCGATGGCGCTGGTGATCAGCTTGTGCGGGGCACTGGTGGTCAGTGTCGCGCTGCTGACCCGACGTTTGCCGGCCAAGGTTCCCGCATAAGCGGGTGAGGTGCCTGCAGGCGGGTTTCCAGCGTGGCGACGAAGGCACGCGCCTCGGCCTCGCTGCGGAAACTGACCACGTGTTGATCGAGCTGAACCTGCCAGGGGCAGGCGGGGTTTCGGCTCGACGCGCTGACGACAATTTTCATCGCGGCATACCTCCAAAGGGGGGAGAGCGGATGAAGTGTAGCGCTACCCCTTCTTCCTGCCATGACCTGCTTCAGTGTCCTGACTGACGGTCGACTGGAAACTTTTCTACACGCTTTTGCCTGCTTGGGGCGCTATGCCCGCAAGCACGTGGAACCTTCGCTTTGGCTTGCGCTACTTGTGGAAATCAGGTGTCGGCCGCGTCCGAAGTTGCATTCGGTGTTTTTTCCGCCTGTCGTTCCCGTGCCCCTGCCAGGGTGTGCCGGGCTGCTTGCCCGTGCGGTCCGGGCAGGTTTCACGCACCGTTTCACTGCTTGCCATGGGTAGGCATACCCAGTGGTTTTTTTGCCTGCGGCACCACTGCGCGGGGCTGCCTGAATGGCGTTTTTTGCGGCTTATACTGGCGAACCAGGCCAGTGCCAGCGAGAGGCGCTTCCCTGCCAGGGTTGGCCATCGCATCCACACAGTGAACTTGCAGGGAGTTACAGGGACATGAACGCAGCCAGCAGTATCAGCCAGATCGCCAGCCTGATGGCCGACCCCAAACGCAGTGCCATGTTGTGGGCATTGATCGATGGCACGCCGCGGCTGGCCAACGAGCTCGCGGTAATGACCGGCCTGACCTCGTCCTCGGCCTGCGCTCACCTTTCGCTGTTGTCGTCGGCCGGTTTGCTCCGGCACGAAGCGCGGGGCCGCAAGCGCTACTTCCGCCTTGCCACCCCGCAAGTCGGGGCGGCGGTGGAGGCCCTGGCCAGTGTCCAGCTGGAGAGTACCAAGGGGGAGCGGGCCAAGGCGCCGGTATCATCGCTGCCCATGTCGATACGCAGGGCGCGTCGCTGTGGCGATCACCTGGGTGGGGAACTGGCCGGTGAGCTGTATCACCGTCTGGTGGTGGCCGGCTGGCTGGAGGGTAGCGGTCGCCAGCTGATGGTGAGCGAGGAGGGGCGGGCGCAGTTGGCTTTGGTCGGGGTCTACATCGATGCCTTGGCACCGCATCAGCAACGTGGCTGTGTGATCTGCCGCTGCACCGAGTGGAGCGATGAGGGGCCGCACCTGGGCGGGGTACTGGGGCAGGCCTTGTTCCGGCTGTTCCTGCAATCGGGGTGGATGCGCGAGGCCGAGGACTCGCGGGCATTGCATATCTCTGCACTGGGTGTTCAGCAGATCAATCGCATTGCCCGCGTGCCAACCTGGCAGGTCGGTTGACCGCGACACTGTCATGTCGCCGTCATGTCATTCAGACCAGCCGGGCATCCAGGCTGTTCTGGGCCAGCCGACGGGCCTGGTCTTCGGTCATGCCCAGGTGGGTGTACAGGGCGTGGAAGTTCTCGGTGACGTAGCCACCGAAGTAGGCCGGGTCGTCCGAATTGACCGTGACCTTCACGCCGCGCTCGAGCATGTCGAGGATGTTGTGCTGGCTCATGTGGTCGAATACGCAGAGCTTGGTGTTCGACAGCGGGCACACCGTGAGCGGGATCTGCTCGTCGATGATGCGCTGCATCAGGCGTTCGTCCTCGATGGCGCGCACACCGTGGTCGATACGCTTGACCTTCAGCAGGTCCAGGGCTTCCCAGATGTACTCGGGCGGGCCTTCCTCGCCGGCATGGGCAACGGCGACCAAGCCTTCGCTGCGGGCGCGGTCGAACACGCGCTGGAACTTGCTTGGTGGGTGGCCCATTTCCGAGCTGTCCAGGCCAACGGCGATGAAGGCATCGCGGAACGGCAGGGCCTGGTCGAGGGTTTTCTGTGCTTCATCTTCGCTGAGGTGGCGCAGGAAGCTGAGGATCAGGCCGCTGCTGATGCCCAGTTGCTCGCGACCGTCCTTGAGTGCCTGGTTGATGCCGTTGAGCACCACTTCGAAGGGGATGCCGCGGTCGGTGTGGGTCTGTGGGTCGAAGAACGGTTCGGTGTGGATCACGTTCTGCGCCTTGCAGCGTTGCAGGTAGGCCCAGGTCAGGTCGTAGAAGTCCTGCTCGGTGCGCAGCACGTCGGCGCCCTGGTAATACAGGTCGAGGAACTCCTGCAGGTTGTTGAAGGCATAGGCACCGCGCAAGGTCTCCACATCGGCCCAGGGCAGGGCGATCTTGTTGCGCTCGGCCAGGGCGAACAGCAGCTCGGGCTCCAGCGAGCCTTCCAGGTGCAGGTGCAGTTCGGCCTTGGGCAGGGCGTTCAACCAATCATACATAGTGGGTCATCTCGATCAGGTACGGTTGCCGCCATTCTACAGAGGCTGGCCGGGCAATGCGCCCGGCCAGGCTGTGACCCGGTGAATCACCAGACCAAGGGTTCGCCCTTGTAGTTGATGAAGCGCAGGCCGCCGTTGCCGCTTTGTGCCTTGATCTGTTCGAGCATGCCGCGGGTGCTGGTCAGCACATCGATCTCGGCGTTTTCGCCGCCCATGTCGGTTTTCACCCAGCCCGGGTGCATGGCCAGCACGCACAGGTCGGGGCGTTGTTGCTCGACGACGAAGCTGTTGATCATCGAGTTCAGGGCCGCCTTGCTGGCCTTGTACAGGCAGACTTCGCCGCCGTCGGGGATGGTCACGCTGCCCAGGATTGAGCTCATGAAGGCCAGCACGCCGCTGCCTTCGCGTACCTGGCCGACCAGGCGGCGGGCCACGCGGATGGGTGCCACGGCGTTGGTCATGAACAGGTCGCCGATGTCCTTGTTCTGCACCGCCTCCAGGTCTTGCGGCAGGGGGCCCATGACGCCGGCGTTGACGAATACCAGGTCGAACACTTGACCTTGCAGGCGTTGCTTCAGGCCATCGAGTTGAGCCGTATCGTTCATTTCCAGCTGCTCGATGCGCACGCCAGGTACATCGGCCAGGGCGCCGGGCTGCTGCGGGTTGCGCACGGTGGCGGTGATGTTCCAGCCGTCTTCGTGCAGGCGCTGCACCAGGCCCAGGCCCAGCCCGCGCGAGGCGCCGATGATAAGTGCAGTTTTTGCGTTAGCCATGTGTACGCACTCCGTGATCAGTTTGCAGGGAAAGGTATTGAGGATAATGCACTGGGGCCAATTTGCGGCCCTTCATTCAAAAGCGGTGCAGTACCTGTGGGAGCGGCCTTGTGTCGCGATGGGCTGCGAAGCAGCACCAGGATTTCAGCAACACCCCATGAATTGCCGGGGCCGCTTTGCGGCCCTATCGCGACGCAAGGCCGCTCCCACAAAGGATCGCGTTCTCCTGTGGGTAATTCGGCGTGCGAGCTGGCTAAAAAACGACCAGTCGCGCCGCGCCCTTGTCTGGGCGGGCACTTCGCCTGTTGGCGCACGGGTTATCCACAGGCTGTTCCACAGTTATTGTGTGCAAACCGAGAGGCTGCAGGCTGGCGCCTCTGGCCTCGTGCTGGGGATAACTTCTGGGCTTTCAGCAGTTTGCCGCTGTCATCAAACGGTGATCAAAATATGATCAAAGCTCTGTAGGCCTTGAAAACATTGACCTGCAAGCGAATGCCCCAAGCTTATCCACAGGCCGGCCCACAGTTGTTGTGGGCAATGTTCAGCGTGCTTCGAGCAGAATGCGTCCGCGGCTCAAGTCGGCCAACTGCTGCTGCAGTGGGGCCAGGTGGACGTCACCGAGTGCAATCAGCAGGTCCACGCCATTGGCGGTGAACTGCTCATCCAGGACCAGGCCGTCAACCTCCGCCAGGCGCAACTTCACCAGCGCCAGTTCGCTGAAACTGCAACTGCAGGTGAATTCGCTGCGCTGCACCAGCAGCCGCTTGGGTGCCTGTTGCAGGCACTTGTTGGCGCCGCCGCCGTAGGCCCTGGCCAGGCCACCGGTACCCAGCTGGATGCCGCCGTACCAGCGGATTACCAGCACCACCACCTGGTCGCAGTCCTGCGCTTCGATGGCCGCGAGGATTGGCCGCCCCGCGGTACCGCCAGGTTCGCCGTCATCGCTGCTGCGGTACTGGGCGCCGAGCTTCCAGGCCCAGCAGTTGTGGGTCGCGGCCAGGTCGCTATGGCGTTCGATGAAACTCATCGCTTCGGCGGCACTGCTGATCGGCCCGGCGAGGGTGATGAAGCGGCTTTTGCGGATTTCCTCGCGGTATTCGCAGAGGTCGAGCAGGGTAGAAGGCATAAATGACGGTCAGGCAGCCGGCTTGATGCCGCAGCCTTTCAGGATGATGTGGATAAGGTTGTTGCTCGCGTCTTCCATGTCCTGCTTGGTCAGGCGGCTGCGGCCGGTAACCTGGCAGATCTGGGTGGCGAAGTCGGCGTAGTGCTGGGTGCTGCCCCACAGCAGGAAGATCAGGTGCACCGGATCGACCGGGTCCATCTTGCCGGCTTCGATCCAGGCCTGGAACACCGCGGCCCGGCCCCGGAACCATTCGCGGTAGTCGGCACTGAAATATTCCGTAAGGCAGGTGCCGCCGCTGATCACTTCCATGGCGAAAATCCGCGAGGCTTGCGGGTTGCGCCGGGAGAACTCCATCTTGGTGCGAATGTACTGGCTCAGGGCTTCGCCCGGGTCATCCTCGACGCTCAAGGCGTTGAAGGTGCTGTCCCACAACTCGATGATGTTGCTGAGCACGGCAATGTACAGGCCCAGCTTGTTGGTGAAGTAGTAATGCAGGTTGGCTTTGGGCAACCCCGCCTTGAGGGCGATGGTGTTCATGCTGGTGCCCTTGAAACCATGGCGGGCAAACTCGTCTTCGGCGGCCTGGATAATGGCCTGTTCGTTCTTCTGGCGGATGCGGCCCGCGGGCTTGCCCGAGGCGGAGAGGCGATGCGCAGGGACTTCTAGGGTCATGGACGATTCCGTACGGGTCAGTGGCTGCGGCTGTCGGACAAGATTACCTGCCTGTGCCGAAGTGACAAGCGTTTGCGGCACAGACTGGCATCAGCGTGTCGCAGCCAGGCTTTCGAGGAAGCTTTCCAGCACCAGGTTAGGCCGTCGGCCTTTGCGCGTTACCCAGCTGAGGCTCAGGTCATAGAAGCGTTGTTGGGGCTTGAGGGCGCGCAAGCGGCCTTGCTGCACCCAGAACGTGGCGTAGTGGTCCGGCAGGTAGCCGATGTAGCGCCCGGTAAGGATGAGAAACGCCATGCCTTCACGGTCCGAAGCACTGGCCGTGCAGTTCAGCGCCTGGTAATGCGCCTGGATTTCGGCCGGCAGGCGGAAGGTGGGGGTGATGGCTTCCTGGCTGTTGAGGCGGTCGTCGTCGATCTGCTGGTCATCGGCATAGAACAGCGGGTGGCCGACCGCGCAGTACAGCAGTGAGCGCTCGCTGTACAACGGCTGGTACTCGAGGCCCGACAGCGGGCTGGTCTGCGGCACCACGCCGACGTGCAGGCTGCCGTCGAGCACGCCGTGCTCGACCTGGCTGGGGGCGATCATGCGGATCTGGATGCGCACGTCGGGGCCGCGGTCCTTGAGCTCGGCCAAGGCATGGGTGATGCGCATGTGTGGCAGGGTCACCAGGTTGTCGGTCAGGCCGATGTTCAGCTCGCCCCGCAAATGCTGGTGCAGGCCGTTGACTTCGGTGCGGAAGCTTTCCAGGGCGCTGAGCAGTTGCAGGGCCGAATGGTAGACCTCGCGGCCTTCCTCTGTCAGTGAGAACCCGGCACGGCCGCGTTGGCACAGGCGCAGACCGAGGCGTTGCTCGAGGTCGTTCATCTGTTGGCTGATGGCCGAACGGCCGATGCCCAGCACGTTTTCGGCGGCCGAGAAGCCGCCGCACTCGACGACACTGCGGTAGATCTTCAGCAGACGTATGTCGAAATCGCTGACTTGGGCGAGTGGATCGGGGCGTCGGCTCATTAGTTTAGTCAGGGCCTGTCTGAAGATTAGAAATGTTGGCTTTTTCAGACTTTATCGCCGTGCCAAGTTAGCTGCAACAACATCCATCGTTGCCTGATCGTCTTCCGAGGAACCGCCGATGAACATGCCCGAAACCGCCTCCGCCGGTATCGCCAGCCAGCTGAAGCTGGACGCCCACTGGATGCCTTACACCGCCAACCGCAACTTCCAGCGCGACCCACGCCTGATCGTGGCCGCCGAAGGCAACTACCTGTTCGACGACCAGGGGCGCAAGATCTTCGATGCCCTGTCGGGCTTGTGGACCTGCGGCGCCGGGCACACCCGCAAGGAAATCACCGAGGCGGTGGCTCGGCAGATCGGCACCCTGGACTACTCCCCGGCCTTCCAGTTCGGCCACCCGCTGTCGTTCCAGCTGGCCGAGAAAATCACCGAGCTGACCCCGGGCGACCTGAACCATGTGTTCTATACCAACTCCGGTTCCGAGTGTGCCGACACCGCGCTGAAGATGGTGCGTGCCTATTGGCGCCTGAAAGGCCAGGCGACCAAGACCAAGATCATCGGCCGTGCCCGTGGCTACCACGGTGTGAACATCGCCGGCACCAGCCTGGGTGGCGTCAACGGTAACCGCAAGCTGTTCGGTCAGCTGCTGGATGTCGACCACCTGCCTCACACCGTGCTGCCGGTGAACGCCTTCTCCAAAGGCATGCCGGAAGAGGGCGGTATCGCCCTGGCTGACGAAATGCTCAAGCTGATCGAGCTGCACGACGCCTCCAACATCGCTGCCGTGATCGTCGAGCCGCTGGCGGGTTCGGCTGGCGTACTGCCGCCGCCGAAGGGTTACCTGAAGCGCCTGCGTGAAATCTGCACCCAGCACAACATCCTGCTGATTTTCGACGAAGTGATCACCGGCTTTGGCCGCATGGGCGCGATGACCGGTTCTGAAGCCTTCGGCGTGACCCCGGACCTGATGTGCATCGCCAAGCAGGTCACCAACGGCGCCATCCCGATGGGTGCGGTGATCGCCAGCAGCGAGATCTACCAGACCTTCATGAACCAGCCGACCCCGGAGTACGCCGTGGAATTCCCGCACGGCTACACCTACTCGGCCCACCCGGTAGCCTGTGCCGCCGGTATCGCCGCGCTGGACCTGCTGCAGAAGGAAAACCTGGTGCAGGCCGCCGCCGAGCTGGCGCCGCACTTCGAGAAGCTGCTGCATGGCGTGAAGGGCACCAAGAACATCGTCGATATCCGCAACTACGGCCTGGCCGGCGCGATCCAGATCGCTGCCCGCGACGGTGATGCCATCGTGCGTCCATACGAAGCGGCGATGAAACTGTGGAAGGCAGGCTTCTATGTACGCTTCGGTGGCGACACCCTGCAGTTCGGCCCAACCTTCAACACCACGCCGCAGGAGCTGGACCGCCTGTTCGACGCTGTGGGCGAAACCCTGAACCTGATCGACTGATCGTTCTGATTCTGATGCCAGGCGCGTGAACACATCGCGCGCCTGCCTCTACCTTCTCTATCTGGAGTTTTGCATGAGCATTGTTCAGCACCTGATCCACGGCGAACTGGTTACCAAGGGTGAGCGCACCGCCGATGTCTTCAACCCGTCCACCGGCCAGGCCGTGCGCAAGGTCGAACTGGCCAGCCGCGCGACCGTGCAGGAGGCTATCGACTCGGCCAAGGCGGCTTTCCCGGCCTGGCGCAACACCCCACCGGCCAAGCGCGCCCAGGTGATGTTCCGCTTCAAGCAACTGCTGGAGCAGAACGAAGCGCGTATCGCGCAGATGATCAGCGAAGAGCACGGCAAGACCCTCGAGGATGCCGCCGGCGAACTGAAGCGTGGCATCGAGAACGTCGAATTCGCCTGCGCAGCGCCGGAAGTGCTGAAAGGCGAGTACAGCCGCAACGTCGGCCCGAACATCGATGCCTGGTCCGACTTCCAGCCGCTGGGCGTGGTTGCCGGTATCACCCCGTTCAACTTCCCGGCCATGGTGCCACTGTGGATGTACCCACTGGCCATCGCCTGCGGTAACGCCTTCATCCTCAAGCCTTCCGAGCGCGACCCGAGCTCGACCCTGTTCATCGCCCAGCTGCTGCTGGAAGCCGGCCTGCCGAAGGGCATCCTCAACGTGGTGCACGGCGACAAGGAAGCGGTGGATGCGCTGATCGAAGCGCCGGAAGTGAAGGCCCTGAGCTTCGTCGGTTCGACGCCGATCGCCGAGTACATCTACGCCGAAGGCACCAAGCGCGGCAAGCGCGTACAAGCCCTGGGTGGTGCGAAGAACCACGCGGTGCTGATGCCGGATGCCGACCTGGACAACGCCGTGAGCGCACTGATGGGTGCGGCCTACGGTTCGTGCGGCGAGCGTTGCATGGCCATTTCGGTGGCGGTGTGCGTGGGTGACCAGGTGGCCGACGCCCTGATTGCCAAGCTGGAACCACAGATCAAGGCACTGAAGATTGGTGCCGGCACCTCGTGCGGCCTGGACATGGGCCCGCTGGTGACGGCTGCTGCCCGTGACAAGGTGGTGGGCTATATTGATGACGGTGTTGCTGCTGGCGCCAAGCTGGTGGTGGATGGCCGTGGCTTCCGTGTGGCCGGTAATGAGGATGGCTACTTCGTCGGTGGCACCCTGTTCGACAAGGTGACCCCGGAGATGCGCATCTATAAGGAAGAGATCTTCGGCCCGGTGCTGTGCGTAGTGCGTGTGAACAGCCTGGAGCAGGCCATGCAGCTGATCAACGATCACGAGTATGGCAATGGCACCTGCATCTTCACCCGTGACGGTGAAGCGGCGCGCCTGTTCTGCGATGAGATCGAAGTGGGCATGGTCGGTGTGAACGTACCGCTGCCGGTGCCGGTGGCCTACCACAGCTTTGGTGGCTGGAAGCGCTCGCTGTTCGGTGACCTGCATGCCTATGGCCCGGACGGGGTGCGTTTCTATACCCGTCGCAAGGCTATCACCCAGCGCTGGCCGCAGCGGGCCAGCCATGAGGCTTCGCAGTTTGCGTTCCCTAGTTTGTAAGGGATGAAGCATGAAGCGGGGAGGCCGGTAGGC
>NZ_JAMBDI010000005.1:0-130318 GCF_036858055.1 Pseudomonas sp. SF2
TGGAGCGGGAAACGAGACTCGAACTCGCGACCCCGACCTTGGCAAGGTCGTGCTCTACCAACTGAGCTATTCCCGCGTCGTGATGGGTGCCATTCTAGCGATTTCTAAAACAGCGTCAACCCCTTGATTCAAAAAAACTTTTATTTCTGCTCCGAGCCTTCGCGCAGGTGCGGCCAGGCGGCCAGCAGGTAGTGCACCATCGACCACAGGGTCAGCCCCGCCGCCACCAGCAGCAGCGCGTAGCCGAGGATTACCCAGAAGGTCACCGCTGGCGGGTTGCCCAGCAGGATCACCAGCGCCAGCATCTGCGCCGCGGTTTTCCACTTGCCAAGGTTGGACACCGCCACATGCGCCCGGGCGCCCAGCTCGGCCATCCACTCGCGCAGCGCCGACACCACGATCTCGCGGCCGATGATTACCGCGGCCGGCAAGGTCAGCCAGAAGTTGGCGTGGGTCTGCACCAGCAGCACCAGGGCCACCGCCACCATCAGCTTGTCGGCCACCGGGTCGAGGAAGGCACCGAACGGCGTGCTCTGCTGCAGGCGACGCGCCAGGTAGCCGTCCAGCCAGTCGGTGGCGGCGGCAACGGCGAACACACTGCTGGCGGCCATGTAGCTCCAGTGGTAGGGCATATAGAACAGCAGGATGAAGATCGGGATGAGCAGGACGCGTAGAACGGTGAGCAGGTTTGGAATATTCATCGGTACGACTGGCCGCAAGTTGAGCCCGCATTCTACTCGTTATGCAGGCTGGCATAAATCGACTCGGCAAGCTTTTTACTGATGCCGGGTGCTTTGGCGATTTCATCGATACTGGCGCGATTGAGCTCCTGCAGGCCGCCGAAATGTTTCAGCAGGTCGCGCCGGCGCTTGGGCCCTACCCCGGCCACATCCTCCAGGCTGGACACCCGGCGGGCCTTGCCACGGCGGGCGCGGTGGCCGGTGATGGCGAAACGGTGGGCTTCGTCGCGGATCTGCTGGATCAGGTGCAGGGCCGGTGAGTCACCCTTGAGGGTGAACTCGTGGTGCACGTCGTTCAGGTACAGGGTTTCGAAACCGGCCTTGCGCGTCACGCCCTTGGCCACGCCAAGCAGGGTCAGGTCGCTGAAGCCCAGCTCCTGCATCACGTCACGGGCCATGTTCAGCTGGCCTTTGCCGCCGTCCACCAGCAGCACGTCTGGCAGCTTGCCCTCGCCGTCCTTGATACGCCCGTAGCGGCGGGTCAGGGCCTGGTGCATGGCGGCGTAGTCGTCGCCGGCAGTGACGCCTTCGATGTTGAAGCGGCGGTAGTCGGACTTGAGCGGGCCTTCGGGGCCGAACACCACGCAGCTGGCCACCGTGGCCTCGCCGCTGGAATGGCTGATGTCGTAACACTCCAGGCGCTGCGGCACCTCGTCCAGCTTCAGCACCTCGGCCAGGGCCTCGAAACGTGCGGCCATGTGCTGGCGGTTGGCCAGGCGGGCATTGAGCGCCTGCTCGGCGTTGGTTACCGCCAGTTGCTGCCAGCGGGCGCGGGTACCGCGTACCCGGTGGCTGATGGTCAGCTCGCGGCCGCGCAGCGTGTGCAGCGCTTCAGTGATGGCTTCGAAGTCTTCGTGCACCACGTTGACGATCAGCTCGCCCGGCAGTTCGCGCTCGGCATTGCCCAGGTAGTACTGGGAGAGGAACGCGGCCATCACTTCGGCCACCTCCTCCTCGATGCCCACCTGGGGGAAGAAGTTCTTGCTGCCCAGCACCCGCCCGCCGCGCACGCTGATCAGGTGCACGCAGGCGCCACCGGGGTTGACGAAGGCGGCGATGACATCGACATCGCCGCTGCCGCCTTCGATGTACTGCTGGTCCTGGACCCGCCGCAGCAAGGCGATCTGGTCGCGCAACTCGGCGGCTCTTTCGAAATTGAGGGCCATGGCGGCCTTCTCCATCTCGGCATTGAGCTCGTTGCCCAGTTGCTGGCTACGCCCTTCGAGGAACATCACCGAGTGGCGCACGTCCTCGGCATATTCCTCGGCGGTCACCAGGCCCGTGCAGGGCCCTTTGCAGCGCTTGATCTGGTACTGCAGGCACGGCCGGGTGCGGTTGGCGTAGTAGCTGTCTTCGCACTGGCGCACCGAAAAGGCCTTTTGCAGCAGGCTGAGGCTTTCTCGAATGGCCCCGGCACTGGGGTACGGGCCAAAGTAGCGGCCCTTGGCCTTCTTCGCCCCACGGTGAATACCCAGCCGCGGGAACTCGCCATCGGAAAGGAACACGTAGGGGTAGGATTTGTCGTCGCGCAGCAAGATGTTGTACGGCGGCCGCCATTCCTTGATCAGGTTCTGCTCCAGCAGCAGCGCCTCGGTTTCGTTGGCGGTGATGGTGGTTTCGACCTGGGCGATGCGCGCCACCAGCGCGGCGGTCTTGGGCGCCAGGCCGGTCTTGCGGAAATAGCTGGCCAGGCGCTTCTTGAGGTTCTTGGCCTTGCCCACGTAAAGCAACCGGGCTTCGGCGTCGAACATCCGGTAGACGCCCGGGCGACCACTGCAGGTCGCCAGGAATGCGCTGGCATCGAAAACTTGGGACATGAGGTTTTACAGGCTTGCGTCGACCATACCGTGGCGAACGGCCAGCAAGGTCAGTTCGACATCGCTGGTGACCGAGAGTTTTTCAAAGATCCGATAACGGTAAGTATTGACGGTCTTGGGCGAGAGGCACAACTTGTCGGAGATGATCTGCACTTTCTGGCAGCCGACGATCATCAGGGCAATCTGGATTTCCCGCTCCGACAAGGCATCGAACGGCGAGCCCTGTGGCTGGAACGGTTTCAGCGCCAGCTGCTGGGCGATCTGCGGGCTGATGTAGCGCTGGCCGGCAAAGGCCAGGCGGATGGCCTGGACCATTTCGTCAAGGCCGGCGCCCTTGGTCAGGTAGCCAGCGGCACCGGCTTGCAGCAGGCGCGTGGGGAATGGGTCTTCCTCGCACACAGTCACGGCAACCACCTTGATGTCCGGGTGGCTGCGCAGCAGCTTGCGGGTGGCCTCCAGGCCACCGATGCCGGGCATTTTCACATCCATCAGCACCACATCCGGCTTCAGCTCACGGGCCAGCTTGAGTGCCGATTCGCCCGAATCCCCCTCACCCACCACCTGCAGGCCATCGATGTCGGCCAGCATGCGGGTAATACCGGTTCGTACCAGATCGTGATCATCGACCACTAAGACCCTAATCAAGCACACACCTCGTCAGCAGGGCGATTGGATCCCGCCACCTTAACAAAATTTTTCACGGCGGGCCTAACGCATTCCTTCCGTAAGAAACGCCTGACGTTCAACCGAGAGCGGCCTCACTGTCTGCCGGGATTTGTCGTTGTTGGTCAAACGCCGCAGCAGGTGCCAGAGTGCCGCCTGATCGTCGCACGACAACTGCCGGAAAGCCCTCAGCAAACCGGACTCATCGGCGTTAAGCCCCTCAAGCGGTAGCGGGGTGCGGATACCGCTGAACACATATTGCGCATCCACCCCCCTGGCCGCCAATGCCGCCAGGTAATCGACCCGCGGCGAGCGTTCACCACTCTCGTATTTGCCCTGGGCATTGGGTTCGACACCGCCGATATCTCCAAACACGCGCTGGGTCATCCCCAGACGCTCACGCTCTTCCCGCAGCCGCGGACCGATTCCATTCATGGGAGGCTCCTTGTCCCTGTTCACACTCATGTACGGCCTACCCGCCTGCAGGCAGCCGTAAACGCCTGAGTTCACTATGCCCATGCTCACCAGTCGCGACAAGCCATCATTGCGCTATTAGTCGATCGTACGCTGCATGCGCACAAAGCATTCGTCCTCACCCATTTCGACGAAGCCATGGCGCTGGTACAGCACACGCGCCGGGTTGCTGCGAAACACCATCAGCCGTAGCAGCGGCAGATGCCGCTGGCGGGCCCACAGCGCCAACTGCTCCAGCACCCAGCTGCCGACACCACGCCCACGGTGCTCGGGTAGCAGGTGCAACTCGCGGATGAACAGCGCCTGACGGTCCTGGCTGAGGCTGCAGAAGCCGAGCACGGTGTCACCTTCAGTCACCAGCCACTGCTCGCGCCAGCCCCAGGCTTCGTCGAAGGCTTGCTCGATCCACAACAGGTCATATTCACGGTAGTACGGCAGCATGGCGCGGCGCGTGAGGTCGCGGGCGAAGGTGCAGTGGGTGTCGTCGGCGGGGGTCAGGTTCAGGGGCATCACATATCGAACTCTTGGGTTTGCCGGCGACAGGGCCGGTAAAACGAATATCAATCATTGGGCGTAGCACACGGGCGAACTGCCAGGCCCACGCCGGTCCAGTTCGTCCTCCAGCCATTGCGCCAGCACCCGGGCATTGTTGTGTTCAGTGTCCTTGCCCGCATAAAGCAATGTCAAAGTGCCCTTCCCCGCCAAGTCCAACAGCGGGTACCAGTGCTCTGGGTGGGCCGCCAGCTCTTGCTGGTAGCGCTGGGTGAAACCGGCGAAATCCACTTCACCCTGGTGAAACGCCTTGCGCAATTCATCCGAGGGTGCAACTTCGCGCAACCACTGTCCGCGCAGGTCTTCCTTGCGCTTGTTACGCGGCCACAGCCGATCGACCAGCACACGCTGGCCGTCGTCCTGCTCAACCGCATCGTAGACACGCTTGCAGCGAATCATCGGTTTCTCCTGCCATTACCGTCCGTCTTGAGCCTAGATAAATCATTGATCGAGGTCACGGCCGGGTTACGAATTGTTTCTATGCTCAAGGCCTTCGGCACCTTCGCCCCACGCCAACCGGAGCCCCCATGGCAACCCCGTCACTGGCCAGCCAGCCGCAACTGGCCCAACGCGACTCCCGCCCGCAGCTTGCCCACAAGCCGGGGCGTGCCACCCTGGTGTTGTTCTTCGGCCTGCTGCTGGCCGGCATTGCCTACTCCGCCTGGAGCCTGAAGCAGGATGTGACGGCCAGCGGCACGGCAATCACCACGGTCACGCCATTCCTGCTGCTGGGCCTGGCGTTGCTGATTGCCCTGGGCTTCGAGTTCGTCAATGGCTTCCATGACACTGCCAATGCAGTGGCCACCGTGATCTACACCCACTCCTTGCCGGCACCGGTCGCCGTGGTGTGGTCCGGGCTGTGCAACTTCCTCGGCGTGCTGCTTTCCAGCGGCGCGGTAGCGTTCGGCATCATCGCTTTGCTGCCGGTGGAGCTGATTCTGCAGGTCGGCTCCTCGGCCGGCTTCGCCATGGTCTTCGCCCTGCTGCTGGCGGCGATCATCTGGAACCTCGGCACCTGGTGGCTGGGCCTGCCGGCATCCTCCTCGCACACCCTGATCGGTTCGATCATCGGTGTGGGCGTGGCCAACGCGCTGATGCACGGACGCGACGGTACCAGTGGCGTGGACTGGGCCCAGGCCAGCAAGGTCGGTTATGCCCTGCTGTTCTCGCCACTGATCGGCTTTGCCTGCGCTGCCCTGTTGCTGCTGGCCCTGCGCGCGCTGGTCAAGCGCAAGGCGCTGTACCAGGCGCCGGAAGGCCAGACACCACCACCGTGGTGGATCCGCGGCGTGCTGATCCTGACCTGCACCGGTGTGTCCTTTGCCCACGGTTCCAACGACGGCCAGAAAGGCATGGGCCTGATCATGCTGATTCTGGTCGGCACCCTGCCGATGGCTTACGCACTGAACAAGACCATGCCCAATGAGCAGGCCCTGCAGTTTTCCGCCGTCGCCGAGGTAACCCGCCAAGCACTGGTGCGCAACGACCCGCAAGCGGCGCCGGCCGACCCGCGCCAGGTGCTGACCACGTTCATTGCCGAACCCAAGGCCAACCCGCAACTGGTACCGGCGCTGGCGGCGCTGACCGGCATGATCGGCGAAGAGGTCAAAGGTTATGGCTCGCTCAAGCGCGTACCGGCCGAGGCCATGGCCAACGTGCGCAACGACATGTACCTGACCAGCGAAGCCATCCGCCTGATCGAGAAGAACCAGCTGGTGGTTTTCGATGCCGACACACGCAGCCATGTGCTGCTGCTGAAGACCCAGCTGGACGACGCCACCCGCTACATCCCGCTGTGGGTGAAAGTGGCCGTGGCCATCGCACTGGGGCTGGGGACCATGGTCGGCTGGCGGCGCATCGTGGTGACGGTAGGCGAGAAGATCGGCAAGACCCATCTCAGCTATGCCCAGGGTGCGTCGGCCGAGGTGGTGGCAATGTGCACCATTGGTGCGGCGGACATGTTCGGGTTGCCGGTGTCGACCACCCATGTGCTGAGTTCCGGGGTGGCCGGGACCATGGTGGCCAACGGGTCGGGGATTCAGAAGCGCACGCTGGTCAACCTGCTGATGGCCTGGGTGCTGACCTTGCCGGCAGCGATGCTGTTGGCCGGCAGCCTGTACTGGCTACTGCACCACATTTTCTGAATCTGTACTCCATCCCTGTGGGAGCGGGCATGCCCGCGAACACCGGCAAAGCCGGTGCCATGCACCGCGGTGCCTGCTTCGCGGCGGTTCGACACGCCCGCTCCCACAGGATCAGTGCCAACTGTTCAAGCCGGGATTTTCAGACCACGCTGCACCGCCGGCCGCTCGAGGAACGCCGCCAGCACCCGCTGCACTTCCTTGAACTGATCGAAGCCGACCAGGTCACGGGCGTTGTAACGTTCCACCAGGTTACGCACCCACGGGAAGATCGCGATATCGGCAATGCTGTACTCGTCGACCATCCATTCCCGGCCTTTCAGATGCCGGTCCAGCACACCGAGCAGGCGCTTGGACTCGTTGACATAACGGTCCCGCGGGCGTTTGTCCTCGTATTCCTTGCCAGCAAAGAAATGGAAGAAGCCCACCTGGCCGAACATCGGCCCGATGCCGCCCATCTGGAACATCAGCCACTGCAGGGTCTGGTAACGCTGGGCCGGATCCTGGCTCAGCAACTGGCCGCTCTTCTCCGCCAGGTACTGCAGAATGGCCCCGGACTCGAACAGCGGCAGCGGCTGGCCGCCCGGACCATTGGGGTCGAGGATGGCGGGGATCTTGTTGTTGGCGCTGAGCGAGATGAATTCGGGGCTCAGCTGATCATCGTTGTCGAAGCTGACCTTGTGCGGCTCATAGGCCAGGCCGATCTCTTCGAGCATGATCGACACCTTGACGCCATTGGGCGTCGGCAGTGAATACAGCTGCAGGCGCTCGGGGTGCCTGGCGGGCCACTTGCGGGTAATAGGGAACGCACTGAGATCGGTCATGATCAACCTTGCCTGGGGGAGTGAACCTCTCACTCTAGAGACATCCCCGGCCGCTGACCATCACCGACCACTTGTCAGCACGGGCAGTCAGGCTTGGCCGTGAGCCTTGAGCTTGAGCTTTTCGGTATCGACACGGACGAACACCGAGTCGGCGGTCACGGTCAGCACATCGTCGGCCCAGACTTCGCAGATCACCCGGCTCTTACGCCCTACTTCGCCTTCCACACGCGCCTTGAGCAACAGCTCGACGCCCATCGGCGTGGGTTTCAGGTAGGTCAGGTTGAGCGTGCCGGTAACGCAGTCGATACGCGGCAGGCTACCCGGCTCGCGGCCTTCGTTACGGTAGTGGTAGGCCATCGCCGTCCAGTTGGAGTGGCAGTCGACCAGCATCGCCAGCAGGCCGCCGTAAACCAGGCCGGGCCAGCCGGTGAAGGTGCTGTCGGGCACGTGCCGGCACAACAGGTGGATGCCGTCGGCGTCCCAGTGGCTTTGCAGGTGCAGGCCGCTGGGGTGGGAGCAACCGCAGCCGTAGCAAGTGCCGTCGGGTGCAGCGAGTGCCTGTAGAGAAAGTGAGTGGTCGTTCATACGCTTCCTGTGCTTGTTCGAATGGGGGCGCGCAACGCCCCCATTAAAGCAGAATCATCAGGCCGTCTGGGCAACCACCTTGGTGCCCCGCTGGGTTAGCGAAACCAGCAAGATGAATGCAGTCACTCCGGCAGTCATCAGCGTCTCGTAGCGGTAGGCATCGCTGAACAGCATGTAGCCCAGCACCATGACGATGGTGCCGATCACCAGCCAGGTCAGCCACGGGAACAGCCACATCTTCAGCTCCAGCGGCCGCCCTTCACGCTCGGCACGGGCACGCATGCGCAGCTGCGACACGGCAATCACCAGATATACCAGCAAGGCGATGGCACCCGTGGTGGACAGCAGGAAGCCGAACACTTTGCCCGGGAACACATAGTTGACGAAGCACCCGGCAAAGCCGGCCAGGGTCGAGAAAATGACCGCCACGGTCGGTACGCCAGAACCGGAGATACGCTTGGTAACGCTCAGCGCCTGGCCACGGGCGCCCAGCGAATAGAGCATGCGCGACGCGGTGTACAGGCCCGAGTTCATGCAGCTGGTCACGGCCACCAGCACCACGATATCCACCAGCAGCTTGGCACCCGGCACGTTCAGCACTTCCAGCACGCGCTGGAACGAACCCACGGCTTTAAGCCCCGGGTCGTTCCAGGCCACCAGCGACACCACCAGGAAGATCGACGCCAGGTAGAAGATGGCGATGCGGTACACCACCAGGTTGGTGGCGCGGCGGATCTTGTCTTTCGGGTTGGCGGTTTCGTCAGCGGCAATGGTGACGATTTCGGCGCCGAAGAACGAGAAGATGGTGATCAGCACGCCACCGAGCACGGTGCCGAAACCGTTGGGCATGAAGCCACCGTTGTCCCACAGCCGGCTCACCCCGGACACCTCGGCCAGCGGCCAGACGCCGAACACCGCCAGGCTGCAGACCACGATGAAGGCAATGATCGCCACCACCTTGACCAGCGCGAACCAGTACTCGAAGGCCCCGAAGTTCTTCACGCTGATCAGGTTGGTGCCCGACAGCACCAGCATGATCAGGAAGGCGAACAGCCACGACGGCACACCGGGGAAGTAGGCATGCAGGATATCGGCGCCGGCAATGGCCTCGACCGGAATGATCAGTACCCAGAACCACCAGTACAGCCAGCCGATGGTAAAGCCCGCCCAAGGGCCGATGGCTTCGGAGGCATAGGTGGAAAACGAGCCGCTGTTGGGGTTGGCGATGGCCATTTCGCCCAGCATGCGCATCACCAGCAAGACCAGCAGGCCGGTCATGGCGTAGGAGATGAGGATGGCCGGGCCGGCGGTGGCGATGGCGTTGGAGGAACCGATGAACAGGCCGGCCCCGATGATGCCGGCAATGGAGATCATGGAGACCTGACGGGACGTCAGGCCGTGCTGCAGGGAGCGCTGTTTGTTGTTGTGTAGCGAAGCCATGAAGAACCCTCGAATGGGTCGGCCGCGGCGGAGCGGCTGAAGACTGGAGCAGAATTCTTATAAATTTCTGATGTTCGTTGTTGTTGTTTTGCAGATGCCGGAAGCGGGTACTGACCTCCTCTTCGCACGACCGGTTGTAATCGTTGATCCAGGTCAGTATTAATCTATAGGGCGGGGTCAACAAACGACCTTTTCGAAACACATGATTCCGTTACGGAATGAACTCCTTCCTTTTTTGCTCGGTATTTGCCCGTCATGTCCAAACGCCTGATGCCTTCGACCACCGCCCTTCAGTGCTTCGAAGCGGCCGCCCGCCACCTCAGCTTCACCCGCGCGGCCCAGGAACTGCACCTGACCCAGAGCGCCGTCAGCAAGCAGGTGGCGCAGCTCGAGGACATGCTGTCGCACTCGCTGTTCCAGCGCATTCGCCGGCGCCTGCACCTGACCCCCGCCGGCGCGCTGTACCTCACCGAAGTGAACAAGATCCTCACCCAGATCGACATTTCCAGCCGCTACATCCTCAGCTACGGCGACGAGACCGAAGTGCTGCGCATCGCCACCCAGCCCACCTTCGGCGCGCGCTGGCTGGTGCCCCGGCTGAAGGGTTTTGGCGACCGCTACCCGCGCATTCACCTGGATATCCGCAACGAACTGGAGCCGTTCGACCTGGTGCAGGCCAAGGCCGACATTGCGTTTTTCTTCGGCCAGGGCACCTGGCCCGGGGCAACCTGCATCGAGCTGTTCAGCGAAGAAGTGGTGCCGGTGTGCAGCCCGCAGCTGCTGGCCAACCACCGTTTCGACAGCGCCCAGGCGCTGACCGAACACCGCCTGCTGCAGTGCGTGTCGCGCCCGGAGGCCTGGCACGAATGGTTCCTGGGGCTGGGGTTGCATAGCCAGAACAGCTACCACGGGCCACGCTTCGACACGTTCTACCTGTGCATCCGCGCGGCCATTGCCGGCTGCGGCATCGCCCTGATTCCGCGCTACCTGGTGGCCGAAGAACTGAGCGAGGGCAAGCTGGTGGTGGCCTGGGACCACCCGGTGGCGAGCAATGGCCGGCACTTCATCGCCCATGCCGAGCATGCGGCCGAAGTGCCCAAGGTCAGGGCCTTCGTGCAGTGGATTCGGGAGCGGGTGGCCGAGGGGGATTGATTTGACCTGTACCGGCCTCTTCGCGGGTAAACCCGCTCCCACAGGGATCGCACAGCTTTCAAGTGTGGCGCCGTACCTGTGGGAGCGGGTTCACCCGCGAAGAGGCCAGTGCTAGCAATACATAATCAGCCAAGATCACGAATCCATGGAATGACCGCAATCGAATAATTCGTTTGCGGAATAACCCGCCAACACGCTTGGATAATAAGAAACTCGAACAAAGGTCCGCGTGCCCATGAACCAGGAAAGTATCAGCCAATCCATTGCCATCGTTCACCCGATCACACTTTCCCATGGCCGTAATGCCGAAGTCTGGGACACTGACGGCAAACGTTACATCGACTTCGTCGGCGGTATCGGTGTGCTCAACCTGGGCCACTGCAACCCGGCCGTGGTCGAGGCGATCCAGGCCCAGGCCACTCGCCTGACCCACTACGCCTTCAACGCAGCCCCCCACGGGCCATACCTGGCACTGATGGAGCAACTGAGCCAATTCGTGCCGGTCAGCTACCCCTTGGCCGGCATGCTCACCAACAGCGGCGCGGAAGCTGCGGAAAACGCTCTGAAAGTAGCCCGCGGTGCCACCGGCAAACGCGCCATCATCGCCTTCGACGGCGGCTTCCACGGTCGCACTCTGGCCACGCTGAACCTCAACGGCAAGGTCGCCCCGTACAAGCAGCGGGTCGGTGAACTGCCAGGGCCGGTGTACCACCTGCCCTACCCCAGCGCCGACACCGGGGTAACCTGCGAACAGGCCCTCAAGGCCATGGACCGCCTGTTCAGCGTCGAGCTGGCCGTGGAGGACGTGGCGGCGTTCATCTTCGAGCCGGTGCAGGGCGAAGGCGGCTTCCTCGCCCTTGACCCAGGCTTCGCCCAGGCCCTGCGCCGCTTCTGCGACGAGCGCGGGATCCTGATCATCATCGACGAGATCCAGTCGGGTTTCGGTCGTACCGGCCAGCGCTTCGCCTTCCCGCGCTTAGGGCTTGAGCCCGACCTGCTGCTGTTGGCCAAGAGTATTGCCGGCGGCATGCCACTGGGTGCGGTGGTCGGGCGCAAGGAACTGATGGCAGCGCTGCCCAAAGGCGGCCTGGGTGGCACCTATTCGGGCAACCCGATCGCCTGCGCGGCGGCCCTGGCCAGCCTGGCGCAGATGACCGACGAGAACGTCGCTACCTGGGGTGAGCGCCAGGAGCAGGCAATCGTGCGCCGCTACGAGCGCTGGAAGGCTTCTGGGCTGAGCCCGTTCATCGGCCGCCTGACCGGCGTCGGCGCCATGCGCGGGATCGAGTTCGTCAATGCCGACGGCAGCCCGGCACCGGCGCAGCTGGCCAAGGTGATGGAAGCGGCGCGAGCCAAGGGCCTGTTGCTGATGCCTAGCGGCAAGGCACGGCACATCATCCGCCTGCTGGCACCGCTGACCATCGAGGCCGCGGTGCTCGAAGAAGGTCTGGATATCCTCGAGCAGTGCCTGGCCGAGCTGAACTGATACTTACAAGCCCAGTTCTGCGGGAGTGAGCATGTCGGACTCGAAGGCAATCCAGCCGCCTTCGAGTTCGGCGTGGCCGTTGACGATCGGGCCGTAGTAGGTCAGGCCGTTTTCCAGGGTCACGCAGATGTGCGTGGCGTTCTTTTCAGGGGCCGCGAGCGTACCGACGAAATGCACCTTTTTCAGGGTTTCGGTCACCGCTTCCAGGCCAACGCGCATGTTGGGGTTTTCCGAGGCCTCGGTGTCGCCGCCACGGTCTTCGGCGCTGATGGTGATGGTGGCGATGTACGGGTACTTGGTGCTCAAGCGGGGTTACCTCAGTGGGTGTGTAGGCGTATGGGCGCGTAGAGTACGGCAGGTGGTCTCTATTGTCTCTACTGGCCTCTTCGCGGGTAAACCCGCTCCCACAGGGACCGCATGCGCAGTACCTGTGGGAGCGGGTTTACCCGCGAAGAGGCCGGGCCTGCAAAAGGTGATCTGAAAGGCCCGATCTGTTAGGGTGCCCGCCGATGCAAGCCACACCACACGAGGATCCCGAGTGAGCGCCGAAGAACCCCTGATCGCCGACCTGTTCGAAGTCGACAAACGCCTGTCCCTCAAGCCCGTGGTGGACTTCAACAGCTACCTGCGCAACGCCTTCGGCGAAGGCCCGTGCCGTTGCCACCGCTGCACCGAAGGTGGCGACCAAAGCACCTACAGCCACGCCCACACCTTCACCTTCGACGGCCGCCAATGGCACCGCCGCTTCGCCAGCACCTCCGGCAGCGACGTCGCCCAGGCCCTGAAAAAAGCCTGGCTGTCGTACACCAAGGCCGATCTCAACCTGGTGGGTGCACTGGACCTGGCCACCCTCAAGACCTTCACCGAAGCCGCCCTGCACACGCGCCTGCTGGCCCTGATGCCCGCCAGCGGCCTGGCCCGCGAAGTGGACGGCCAGTGGATGCTGCAAGCCCAGGCCGACTGACGGTCAGGCGGCAGGGCAGGATTCTCCCGGTCTGCTACCGTGGGAGAATCCGCTCATCCACAGGTAGTCCGCCATGGCCCGCACAACGCCCATCGAGCTGTACCGCAATATCGGCATCGTCGCCCACGTGGATGCCGGCAAGACCACGACCACCGAGCGGATCCTGTTCTACACCGGGGTCAACCACAAGATGGGCGAAGTGCACGATGGTGCCGCGACCATGGACTGGATGGCCCAGGAGCAGGAGCGCGGCATCACCATTACCTCGGCGGCGACCACCGCCTTCTGGCAGGGCTCGACCAAGCAGTTCGCCCACAAGTATCGCTTCAACATCATCGACACCCCAGGCCACGTCGACTTCACCATCGAGGTGGAGCGCTCGCTGCGCGTGCTCGATGGCGCGGTGGTGGTATTCAGCGGCGCGGACGGGGTCGAACCACAGTCCGAGACCGTTTGGCGCCAGGCCAACAAGTACCACGTGCCACGCCTGGCCTACATCAACAAGATGGACCGCCAGGGCGCTGACTTCCTGCGCGTGGTCAGGCAGATCGACCAACGCCTGGGCCACCACCCGGTACCCATCCAGCTGGCCATCGGCAGCGAAGAAAACTTTGTCGGCCAGATCGACCTGGTGAAGATGAAGGCCATCTACTGGAACGACGCGGATCAGGGCACCAGCTATCGCGAGGAAGACATCCCCGCCGAACTGCAGGCACTTGCCGACGAATGGCGCGCGCACATGGTCGAGGCCGCAGCCGAGGCCGATGACGAACTGCTCACCAAGTTTCTCGAAGGCGAAGCGTTAAGCATCGAAGAGATCAAGGCCGGCCTGCGCAAACGCACCCTGAACAACGAGATCGTGCCGACCATCCTCGGCTCGTCGTTCAAGAACAAGGGCGTACCGCTGATGCTCGACGCGGTCATCGACTACCTGCCCGCGCCTTCGGAAATCCCCGCCATCAAGGGCACCGACCCGGATGACGAAGAGAAGCACCTGGAGCGCCACGCCGACGACAGCGAGCCGTTCTCGGCCCTGGCGTTCAAGATCGCCACCGACCCGTTCGTCGGCACCCTGACCTTCGCCCGGGTCTATTCCGGCGTGCTCAGCTCCGGCAACGCGGTGCTCAACTCGGTCAAGGGCAAGAAAGAACGCATCGGCCGCATGGTGCAGATGCATGCCAACCAGCGCGCCGAAATCAAGGACGTGTGCGCTGGCGACATCGCCGCGCTGATCGGCATGAAGGACGTGACCACCGGCGACACCCTGTGCGACATGGACAAGCCGATCATCCTCGAACGCATGGACTTCCCCGACCCGGTCATTTCCGTGGCAGTGGAGCCGAAGACCAAGGCCGACCAGGAAAAAATGGGCATTGCCCTGGGCAAGCTGGCCCAGGAAGACCCGTCATTCCGTGTGCGCACCGATGAAGAGACTGGCCAGACCATCATCTCGGGCATGGGCGAGTTGCACCTGGACATCATCGTCGACCGCATGCGCCGCGAGTTCAACGTCGAGGCCAACATCGGCAAGCCACAGGTGGCCTACCGCGAGAAAATCCGCAACACCTGCGAAATCGAGGGCCGCTTCGTCCGCCAGTCCGGCGGCCGAGGCCAGTACGGCCACTGCTGGATCCGCTTTGCCCCCGGCGACGAGGGCAAGGAAGGCCTGGAGTTCATCAACGAGATCGTCGGCGGCGTGGTACCGCGCGAGTACATCCCGGCGATCCAGAAGGGCATCGAGGAGCAGATGAAGAACGGCGTGCTCGCCGGCTACCCACTGATCAACCTGAAGGCGGCGGTGTACGACGGCTCGTACCACGATGTCGACTCCAACGAAATGGCCTACAAGATCGCCGCCTCGATGGCCACCAAGCAGCTGTCGCAGAAAGGTGGAGCGGTGTTGCTGGAGCCGGTGATGAAGGTGGAAGTGGTGACCCCGGAGGAGTACCAGGGTGACATCCTCGGTGATCTGAGCCGGCGCCGCGGGATGATCCAGGATGGTGACGAAACGCCGGCCGGCAAGGTGATCCGTGCCGAGGTGCCGCTGGGCGAGATGTTCGGCTACGCCACCTCGATGCGCTCGATGACCCAGGGCCGGGCCAGCTTCTCGATGGAGTTCACCCGCTATGCCGAGGCGCCGGCGAGTATTGCCGACGCCATCGTCAAGAAGAACCGCGGGGAATAGTTCATTCGCCTGTACCGGCCTCTTCGCGGCTAAAGCCGCTCCCACAGGGAATGCATAACCCCTGTGGGAGCGGCTTTAGCCGCGAAGAGGCCGGTACAGGCAACAACCACTCTCAGTGCTGCTCACCAGCCCGCTTCAGCAATTTCTTGCAGCGCTCCGACAGATGCACCACCCGCAATTGCTTGCCCGCCCTGGCATACCGCTCCCGCAAGGTCTTCAACGCGGCAATCGCCGAATAATCGACAAAGCTCAAATGCTGGCAATCCAGGGTCACCTTGGCCGGGTCGTTAGCCGGATCGAACTGGTTCAGGAACGGCGTGGTCGAGGCAAAGAACAGCGTGCCATGCACCTGATAACGCTTGCCCCCTTCCCCGTCCTCATGGCTGTCGGCATACAGCTCGCGCGCATGCTGCCAGGCAAAGTTCACCGCCGCGATGACGACACCGAACAATACCGCCACTGCCAAGTCGGTGAGCACCGTTACCACGGTCACGGCAATGATCGCCAGCACATCGCTCAGCGGCACCTTGTGCAGCACACGCAACGACGCCCAGGCAAAGGTCTGCTGCGCCACCACGAACATCACCCCGACCAGTGCCGCCAGCGGAATACGCTCGATCAGCGGCGAAAGGAACAACACGAACAGCAGGACCATCACTCCGGCCACTACGCCCGACAGCCGGCCACGACCATTGGAACTGAGGTTGATCACCGTCTGGCCGATCATCGCGCACCCACCCATGCCACCGCACAGGCCGGAAACCATATTGGCCGCGCCCAGTGCCACGCACTCGCGGTCCGGGTAGCCACGGCTTTCGGTGATTTCATCGGTCAGGTTGAGCGTAAGCAGGGTTTCCAGCAGGCCGACCATGGCCATCAGCACCGCGTAAGGGACGATGATCTTCAGGGTTTCAAGATTCCACGGTACGTCCGGCAGCGCCAGGTGCGGCAGGCCACCGGCGATGTTCGCCATATCGCCCAGGGTGCGAGTGGGCAGGCCCAGCAGGTACACCAGCACACCAACGCTGAGGATCGCCACCAACGCCGGCGGCACCGCACGGGTCAGTTTCGGCAACACATAAACCACCAGCATGGTCAGCGCCACCAGGCCCACCATCAGGTACAGCGGCGCACCGCTGAGCCAGTGCTCACCCTGCTTGAAATGCTCCAGCTGGGCCAGGGCGATGACAATGGCCAGGCCATTGACGAAGCCGAGCATTACCGGGTACGGCACCAACCGCACCAGCTTGCCCAGGCGCAGCAAGCCGAACAGGATCATCACCACGCCCCCCAGCAGCACCGTCGCCAGCAGGTACTGCGCACCGTGCTGCACCACCAGCGCGACGATCACCACCGCCATCGAGCCGGCAGCGCCGGAAATCATCCCCGGCCGGCCACCGAACAGCGCCGTCAGGGTGCAGATGATGAAGGCGCCATACAGACCCATCAGCGGGTTCAGGTGAGCCACCAGGGCAAAGGCGATGCACTCGGGCACCAGGGCGAACGAGGTGGTCAGGCCGGCGAGCAGGTCGGCGCGGAGTCGGGCGGGTTTCATGAGCATCCTGTGAGGCGGTCCGGGCGGACGGTACAAAAACAAGGGGCGCGATGTTACGGAATTTGTCTGACAGCGGCCACCGCTCAAGGGGTTCTATAACGTGAAACCAGCAGAAGCCAGGCAAATTTGCCATCATGAACATTCCACCTGCGGAGATCATGGACATGCCGCTACGCCCCCTTCTCGCCTCCCTGCTGCTGGTCGCCAGCCTTACCGCCCAGGCCGCCACCGAGGTCGTACCGCTACAACACCGCAGCAGCGCCGAACTGCTGCCCGCCGCCCAGGCGTTCATCGGCAAGGACGGCACGGTCAGCGCCTTCGAGAACAAGCTGATCGTCAACGCCAGTGCCGAGCGCATCGACGACCTGCGCGCCTTGCTGCAACAGCTGGACACCGCGCCCAAGCGCCTGCTGATCAGCGTCGACAATAACGACAGCAACTTCCAGGACAACCGTGGCAATGCGCGTGTCATCCACTACGGTACCAGTAACCGTGACGGCGGCATGCAGCAGATCCAGGCCAGCGAAGGCCAGCCGGCACTGATCCAGATAGGCCAGAGCATCCCGATCACCAGCACCAGCACCGACGGCTACGGGCGCATCCAGAGCAACACCGAATACCGCAACGTGACCCAGGGTTTCTACGTCACCCCAAGCCTGAGTGGCGATACGGTTCGTCTGCAAATAAGCACCAATAATGACCGCATCAGCCATGAACGTGCAGATGTAGTGAATGTGCAAAGCACCGACACGACGGTCACCGGCAAGCTCGGCGAATGGATCACACTGGCCGGGCACAATCAGCAGAGCCAAGCCGATCGCAGCACATCAAGCCTCAGTTACAGCACCCAGCGCGGTGAAAACATGACTTTACGTGTCAAAGTCGACCTTCTCGACTGATCCCAGGCAATTCAAGGCCTCGACCAAAGGCCTTGAAACTGACTGCCAAGTCGCATTAGACCAAAGATGTAGTAAGAGAAAAAAACCACTACAAAACATTTGACAGGGTCTTTTTCCCAAGGGCATGATGGCCTCGCTCCCGCTAATCAGGGGCCCTGGCAAGGGCCTTCGAGGCGTGCTCCTCCCACCCCTGGAGGCGCCTCGTGTCTATACGGCCCACAAGGCGGTTCGACGGGATTGCGACTGCAACGAAGAAGTTGTCCCGAGGGACGGAAGCGCATCACCGCAGTACTGGCAATCGCGTAGCACCGCAGCAAGGCAACCACGAGCCAACCTGCCGGAGCACCCTTTCGCCTGGCCTGCACACCCTTCCCCTTCGAGCCTTCGCGTTCGCCGCCGCACTCCTGCGAACAGGACAGCCGCCAGCTCCTGATCTGCTCCGAGCATCAGCACAATTACCCCAAGATCGATGCGACGAGGTTTATTTCCATGGCACTGACACGCGAACAGCAAATTGCAGCCCTCGAGAAAGACTGGGCCGAGAACCCGCGCTGGAAAGGCGTGACCCGTACCTACACCGCCGCTGATGTCGTTCGCCTGCGTGGCTCCCTGCAGCCGGAGCACACCCTGGCGCGCCTGGGTGCAGAAAAACTGTGGAAGCTGGTCACCGAAGGTGCCCACCCGTCCTTCCGCCCAGAAAAAGATTTCGTCAACTGCATGGGCGCCCTGACCGGCGGCCAGGCAGTGCAGCAGGTCAAGGCCGGCATCCAGGCCATCTACCTGTCCGGCTGGCAGGTTGCCGCCGACAACAACTCGGCCGAGTCCATGTACCCTGACCAGTCGCTGTACCCGGTCGACTCGGTACCGACCGTGGTCAAGCGTATCAACAACGCCTTCCGCCGCGCCGACCAGATCCAGTGGAAAGCCGGCAAGAACCCGGGCGACGACGGCTACATCGACTACTTCGCGCCAATCGTGGCCGACGCCGAAGCCGGTTTCGGTGGCGTACTGAACGCCTACGAGCTGATGAAGAACATGATCGAAGCAGGCGCCGCCGGCGTGCACTTCGAAGACCAGCTGGCCTCGGTCAAGAAATGCGGCCACATGGGTGGCAAGGTACTGGTACCGACCCAGGAAGCTGTACAGAAGCTGGTGGCCGCGCGCCTGGCCGCTGACGTTTCGGGCGTACCGACCATCATCCTGGCCCGTACCGACGCCAACGCCGCCGACCTGCTGACCAGCGACTGCGACCCGTACGACCAGCCGTTCGTGATCGGCGAGCGTACCCGTGAAGGCTTCTACAAGGTACGCGCCGGCCTCGACCAGGCCATCGCCCGCGGCCTGGCCTATGCACCATACGCCGACCTGATCTGGTGCGAAACCGCCAAGCCGGACCTGGACGAAGCCCGCCGCTTCGCCGAAGCGATCAAGAAGGAGTACCCGGACCAGATCCTGTCGTACAACTGCTCGCCGTCCTTCAACTGGAAGAAGAACCTGGACGACGCCACCATCGCCAAGTTCCAGCGCGAGCTGTCGGCCATGGGCTACAAGCACCAGTTCATCACCCTGGCCGGCATCCACAACATGTGGCACGGCATGTTCAACCTGGCGCACGACTACGCCCGCAACGACATGACCGCCTACGTGAAGCTGCAGGAGCAGGAATTCGCTGACGCCAACAAAGGCTACACCTTCGTGGCGCACCAGCAGGAAGTGGGCACTGGCTACTTCGACGACATGACCACTGTTATTCAGGGCGGGGCTTCGTCGGTGACCGCACTGACTGGTTCGACCGAGGAAGAGCAGTTCCACTGATAGTGGGTTGCTGTTGAAGAAAGGCCCGGGGTTTGTGAAAGCCCTGGGCCTTTTTGCATGGGTTCAAATAGCAGCCTGTGACTGGAACAACCTCAATGCTTCATGCCCAACTCTGCGTCATCCATCAGCGCCTTGGCCATGGCGCTGAGGTAATGGGCAGCCCAGATCATCATCGGTTTCTCGTCCATCAGGCCGGTGATGGTCAGTTCGCGCACATAGCCCATCAGCTCCGAGGACTGCTCGCGGGCATCCCGACAAGGAATGCCGGGCTCGATGCGGAACAGTGGGTGAGTACCGTTTTCACCTTGGAAGAAGGTGGTTTTGCCGACGGTGAACTGGGTGTCTTCTGTTGTCATTGTTCATTCCCCTGAAAATTCTCTACTGCCTGGGCCGGCCCTTTCGCGGGTAAACCCGCTCCCACAGGTGCTGTGCAAGTCTTGGCGCTTGTGATGAACCTGTGGGAGCGGGTTTACCCGCGAAGAGGCACACCCAGACAACACATCAATCAAGCCTTAGTGCAAAGTCCGAGGCCCTGTGTGCATCTGCGCCTGAACCAATGCCGAAGGCCTGATGCACCACGGTGGCCTGGATCAGGGTGTCTTCGAGGGAATGGGGGTTGTGGGGTGGATCGGGGACAACTTTTAGCATGACTCGCTCCTTTCTTTCCTGTTTGGCTGCCATCCGCCCGCTGTCAAACGGTTAGGTGGCAGCTATGCGCGGGTTGACAGACCGGTGGAAAGAAAGAAAGACCGGCGCACGCGAACGTGCCCACACGCACAGCTGCCATTGAGGCAAAGCGAGTGCACCTTCTTTCAATTCCGGCCTGTCAAAGCCGTGTCGTTGATGTGCAACGACTCGCCGAGACTAGAGCGCTGCCACAGCAGCCGCAACGGAAAAAAGGCG
Source organism: Pseudomonas sp. SF2 (assembly GCF_036858055.1). Lineage (NCBI taxonomy): Bacteria > Pseudomonadati > Pseudomonadota > Gammaproteobacteria > Pseudomonadales > Pseudomonadaceae > Pseudomonas > Pseudomonas sp. SF2. The sequence goes on from NZ_JAMBDI010000005.1 coordinate 20,196, forward strand.
GCAAGAGTATGTTTGGGAAATGGCCTACATGGAAGGGGTTAAATCCGACATGTCAGGTGTTCTGCGCCCGATTGCGTCAGGGCGGCCAGGTGCCTGCCTTGGTTTTTGCGGTGCTGCTCAAATCGAGCGCCACATTCCTCTCGCCATACCCATGCCAGCCCTCACACAACCCCGACGCATCACCAACAAACCCCACAATCAGGTCTATGCTTGTGGCAGCCCAGCAGCAAGGACCGCCCATGCCCCGCCCGAGCCACCTGACCACAATCGCCCTGGCCGCCGCTGCCCTCTATATATATGCACTGGCCAGCGACAACACCCTGCTCGCCCTGCTGGCCAAACCGATACCCGTACTGGCCCTGATCGCCTGGCTGCGCAGCGCCCCAGCCTCGCCCTATCGCAAGTGGATCTCGATCGGCCTGGCGTTCTCGGTACTCGGCGACATCCTGCTGGCCATCCCCGCCGACCTGTTCGTGTTCGGCCTGGTCGCATTCCTTTGTGCCCACCTGGCCTACCTGCGCGCCTATTGCGGCCAAACATTGCACCCCGCCCTACCCGCACTCCTGTTCAGCGCCCTCACCGGCATCACCCTGTTCGGCGTACTCGCCAGCCACGGTCTCGGCCCGCTGCTGATCCCGGTCGCAGTTTACGCCCTGGCCATCAGTGCCATGCTCTGGCGCGCACTGGCCTGTGGCAGCCTGGCCGCGCTCGGTGCCGGCCTGTTCGTATTCTCCGACAGCCTGATCGGCATCGACCGCTTCGTCAGCCCCTTCGCCGCCGCGCCGTACCTGATCATCCTCACCTACTGGCTCGGCCAGTGGGCGATCACTTCATCTGCCAGTCATCGCTCAATCGATAAAGTATTGACCCAGAGCGGTGCGAGCGGTGTCGGGAGGTGCTAGAACAGGCGTTTTTCGCATTTGCAAGTAGAGGAAATCGCCAGATGAACTTTACAAGGCACAGAACAGGGGAAATATCAGGCATCAGGTTAAATGATATCAATTATCATTACGAAACTTGCAATTCGTTACCCGTCGCAAGAAACATAATTAACAAAACCGCACGCAATGCCCGAATCTCAAGGCTTTCAGCCAGTTACACGCAGGTTTTGTACTTAATCCTACGAATAAATTTGCGACAGAAATTTTACTTGCACCGGGTTTACCCATAAAATCAGCGCGATTGATTCAGCTGCGACATTTGGTCACTGCACGTGCGACACCAGGTCGCCGCTCTACACTTATTTCAGACTGCAGAGCTGGGTCTCTGTATAAGGATCTCTAGCATGTCCGATTCGGCAGGACTCATCGCCCACAACTGGGGCTTTGCCATCTTCCTCCTGGGTGTCGTCGGCCTGTGCGCCTTCATGCTCGGCCTGTCCAGCCTGCTCGGTAGCAAGGCCTGGGGCCGCGCCAAGAACGAACCCTTCGAATCCGGCATGCTGCCCGTCGGCAGCGCCCGCCTGCGCCTGTCCGCCAAATTCTATCTGGTCGCGATGCTGTTCGTGATCTTCGATATCGAAGCCCTCTTCCTCTTTGCATGGTCTGTGTCCGTCCGCGAAAGCGGCTGGACCGGATTCGTCGAAGCACTCGTTTTCATAGCAATTCTGTTGGCTGGTCTTGTCTACCTATGGCGCGTCGGGGCACTTGATTGGGCTCCCGAAGGTCGCCGCAAGCGGCAAGCGAAGCTGAAACAATGAGGCTTTGGCATGCAATACAATCTCACCAGAATCGATCCGGATGCGCCCAACGAGCAGTACCCGGTCGGTGAACGGGAAACCGTCACCGATCAACTGCTAGAGGACCAGGTCCACAAGAACATCTTCATGGGCAAGCTTGAAGATGTGCTGCGTGGCGCGGTCAACTGGGGTCGCAAGAACTCCCTCTGGCCGTACAACTTCGGCCTGTCCTGCTGCTACGTGGAAATGACCACGGCCTTCACGGCACCCCACGACATCGCCCGCTTCGGCGCCGAAGTCATCCGGGCCTCGCCGCGTCAGGCCGACTTCATGGTCATCGCCGGTACCTGCTTCGTCAAAATGGCGCCGATCATTCAGCGCCTGTACGAGCAGATGCTCGAACCGAAATGGGTCATTTCCATGGGTTCGTGCGCCAACTCCGGCGGCATGTACGACATCTACTCGGTCGTTCAGGGGGTCGACAAGTTCCTCCCCGTGGACGTCTATGTGCCTGGCTGCCCGCCACGCCCTGAGGCTTTCCTGCAAGGCTTGATGCTGCTGCAGGAGTCGATCGGCCAAGAACGACGCCCGCTTTCCTGGGTTGTTGGTGATCAAGGTATTTACCGTGCCGAGATGCCAGCCCAGAAAGACCTGCGTCGTGAGCAGCGCATTGCAGTAACCAACCTGCGCAGCCCCGACGAAGTCTGATCCAGCGACCTGCCGCCCGCTCCCCTGGAGCCGGCGGCCTGGCTTCATTCTTAACGTTGACCCAAAGCGACCGAGACCATGACAGCGGACAACGCTATTTTCATTCCGCCCTACAAGGCTGACGACCAGGATGTGGTCGTCGAACTGCACAACCGTTTTGGCGCCGAAGCATTCGTCGCCCAGGAAACCCGCACCGGCATGCCCGTGCTGTGGGTCAAGCGCGAGCAACTCAAGGAAGTGCTCAGCTTCCTGCGCGGCGTGGCCAAACCGTACAGCATGCTGTACGACCTGCACGGCGTCGACGAACGCCTGCGCACCCAGCGCCGCGGCCTGCCCGCCGCCGACTTCAGCGTGTTCTACCACCTGCTGTCGATCGAGCGTAACAGCGATGTGATGATCAAGGTGTCGCTCAGCGAAGGCGACCTGAACCTGCCGACCGTGACCGGTATCTGGCCGAACGCCAACTGGTACGAGCGCGAAGTCTGGGACATGTTCGGCATCGACTTTGCCGGCCACCCGCACCTCAGCCGCATCATGATGCCGCCCACCTGGGAAGGCCACCCGCTGCGCAAGGACTACCCGGCCCGCGCCACCGAGTTCGATCCCTACAGCCTGACCCTGGCCAAGCAGCAGCTTGAAGAGGAGTCGGCACGCTTCAACCCGGAAGCCTGGGGCATGAAGCGTCAGGGCGCCAACGAGGACTACATGTTCCTCAACCTCGGCCCCAACCACCCTTCCGCGCACGGTGCCTTCCGTATCGTCCTGCAGCTGGACGGTGAAGAAATCGTCGACTGCGTACCGGACATTGGCTACCACCACCGTGGTGCCGAGAAAATGGCCGAGCGCCAGTCCTGGCACAGCTTCATCCCGTACACCGACCGTATCGACTACCTCGGCGGGGTAATGAACAACCTGCCGTACGTGCTCGCGGTCGAGAAGCTGGCCGGCATCAAGGTGCCACAGAAGGTCGACACCATCCGCGTGATGCTGGCCGAGTTCTTCCGTATCACCAGCCACCTGCTGTTCCTGGGTACCTACATCCAGGACGTCGGCGCCATGACCCCGGTGTTCTTCACCTTCACCGACCGCCAGCGCGCCTACACCGTGATCGAAGCGATCACCGGTTTCCGCCTGCACCCGGCGTGGTACCGCATCGGTGGCGTCGCCCACGACCTGCCGCGCGGCTGGGACAAGCTGGTCAAGGACTTCGTCGAATGGCTGCCCAAGCGCCTCGACGAGTACGAAAAGGCTGCCCTGCAGAACAGCATCCTCAAGGGCCGTACCATCGGCGTTGCCGCGTACAACACCAAGGAAGCCCTGGCCTGGGGTACCACCGGTGCCGGCCTGCGTGCCACCGGTTGCGACTTCGACCTGCGTAAAGCCCGCCCCTACTCCGGCTACGAGAACTTCGAGTTCGAAGTACCGCTGGCCCACAACGGCGATGCCTACGATCGCTGCATGGTCCGTGTCGAGGAGATGCGCCAGAGTATCCGCATCATCGACCAGTGCCTGCGCAACATGCCGGAAGGCCCGTACAAGGCGGATCACCCGCTGACCACGCCGCCGCCGAAAGAGCGCACCCTGCAGCACATCGAGACCCTGATCACGCACTTCCTGCAAGTCTCGTGGGGCCCGGTCATGCCGGCCAACGAGTCGTTCCAGATGATCGAGGCGACCAAGGGCATCAACAGTTACTACCTGACGAGCGATGGCGGCACCATGAGCTACCGCACCCGGATCCGTACCCCGAGCTACCCGCACCTGCAGCAGATCCCTTCGGTGATCAAAGGCAGCATGGTCGCCGACCTCATTGCGTACCTGGGCAGTATCGACTTCGTTATGGCTGACGTGGACCGCTAAGCATGAACAGCACGCTTATCCAGACAGACCGTTTCGCCCTGAGCGAAACCGAACGCTCGGCCATCGAGCACGAAATGCATCACTACGAGGACCCGCGCGCGGCGTCCATCGAAGCCCTGAAGATCGTCCAGAAGGAACGTGGCTGGGTGCCGGACGGCGCCATCCACGCCATCGGTGAAGTGCTGGGCATCCCGGCCAGCGACGTCGAAGGTGTTGCCACTTTCTACAGCCAGATCTTCCGTCAGCCGGTCGGCCGCCACATCATCCGTGTGTGCGACAGCATGGTCTGCTACATCGGCGGCCATGAGTCGGTGGTCAGCCAGATCCAGAGCGAGCTGGGCATCGGCCTCGGCCAGACCACCGCGGACGGGCGTTTCACCCTGCTGCCGGTGTGCTGCCTGGGCAACTGCGACAAGGCCCCGGCGCTGATGATCGACGACGACACCTTCGGTGACGTGCAGCCGGCTGGCGTTTCCAAACTGCTGGAGGGTTACGTATGACCATTACTTCCTTCGGCCCGGCCAACCGCATCGCGCGCACGGCCGAAACCCACCCGCTGACCTGGCGCCTGCGTGACGACGGCGAGCCGGTATGGCTTGCCGAGTACGAATCGAAGAACGGCTACGCTGCCGCGCGCAAGGCACTGGCGCAGATGTCGGCCGACGACATCGTGCAAAGCGTCAAGGACTCCGGCCTCAAGGGCCGCGGTGGCGCAGGCTTCCCCACTGGCGTGAAGTGGGGCCTGATGCCCAAAGACGAATCCATGAACATCCGCTACCTGCTGTGCAACGCGGACGAAATGGAGCCGAACACCTGGAAGGACCGCATGCTGATGGAGCAACAGCCCCATCTGCTGGTCGAGGGCATGCTGATCAGCGCCCGCGCCCTGAAGGCCTACCGTGGCTACATCTTCCTGCGTGGCGAATACACCACCGCAGCGAAGAACCTCAACCGCGCCATCGAGGAAGCCAAGGCCGCCGGCCTGCTGGGCAAGAACATCCTCGGCAGCGGTTTCGATTTCGAGCTGTTCGTGCACACCGGTGCCGGCCGCTACATCTGCGGTGAAGAAACCGCACTGATCAACTCGCTGGAAGGCCGCCGCGCCAACCCGCGCTCCAAGCCGCCCTTCCCTGCTGCCGTTGGTGTGTGGGGCAAGCCGACGTGCGTGAACAACGTCGAAACCCTGTGCAACGTCCCGGCCATCGTCGCCAACGGCAACGACTGGTACAAGTCGCTGGCCCGCGAAGGCAGTGAAGACCACGGCACCAAGCTGATGGGCTTCTCCGGCAAGGTGAAGAACCCGGGCCTGTGGGAACTGCCATTCGGCGTCACCGCCCGTGAACTGTTCGAAGACTACGCCGGCGGCATGCGCGACGGCTTCAAGCTCAAGTGCTGGCAGCCAGGCGGCGCCGGTACCGGCTTCCTGCTGCCCGAGCACCTCGACGCGCAGATGTACGCCGGTGGCATCGCCAAGGTCGGCACCCGTATGGGTACTGGTCTGGCCATGGCGGTGGACGACAGCATCAACATGGTTTCGCTGCTGCGCAACATGGAAGAGTTCTTCGCCCGCGAGTCGTGCGGCTGGTGCACTCCATGCCGTGACGGCCTGCCGTGGAGCGTGAAGATGCTGCGCGCACTGGAAAAAGGCCAGGGCCGCGCCGAAGACATCGAGACGCTGCTGGGCCTGGTCAACTTCCTCGGCCCTGGCCGTACCTTCTGTGCTCACGCACCAGGTGCCGTCGAGCCGCTGGGCAGTGCCATCAAATACTTCCGCTCGGAGTTCGAGGCGGGTGTCGCCCCAGCAAGTGCTGGCGATGCACTGCGTCCAAATCTGGCGAAGCCGATCGTGGTCGGCGCATAACAAGATGATTAGGCGGGTGGTCCGTGCCACTCGCCAGCTTGCCGGCAGGCCCGAGAAATCGTGGCGTGTCGCAAGCTCACCGATTTCCATTAGCCACGCCCGCTCACGCGGGCCAACGAAGAACTTTGAACAATGGCCACTATCCACGTAGACGGCAAAGCGCTCGAAGTCAACGGTGCAGACAACCTGTTACAGGCCTGTCTGTCGCTCGGCCTCGACATCCCTTATTTCTGCTGGCACCCGGCGCTTGGTAGCGTTGGTGCCTGCCGGCAGTGCGCGGTCAAGCAGTACACCGACGAGAACGACACCCGTGGTCGTATCGTCATGTCCTGCATGACCCCTGCCTCCGACGGCACCTGGATCTCCATCGACGATGAAGAGTCCAAGGCGTTCCGCGCCAGCGTCGTCGAATGGCTGATGACCAACCACCCGCACGACTGCCCGGTGTGCGAGGAAGGCGGTCACTGCCACCTGCAGGACATGACGGTAATGACCGGCCACAACGAGCGCCGCTACCGTTTCACCAAGCGTACCCACCAGAACCAGGACCTCGGCCCGTTCATCGCCCATGAGATGAACCGCTGCATCGCCTGCTACCGCTGCGTGCGCTACTACAAGGACTATGCCGGTGGTACCGACCTGGGCGTGTACGGCGCCCACGACAACGTGTACTTCGGCCGCGTCGAAGACGGCGTGCTGGAAAGCGAATTCTCCGGCAACCTGACCGAGGTCTGCCCGACCGGCGTGTTCACCGACAAGACCCACTCCGAGCGCTACAACCGCAAGTGGGACATGCAGTTCGCCCCGAGCATCTGCCACGGCTGCTCCAGCGGCTGCAACATCAGCCCGGGCGAGCGCTACGGCGAACTGCGCCGGGTCGAAAACCGCTTCAACGGTTCGGTCAACCAGTACTTCCTGTGCGACCGCGGCCGCTTCGGCTATGGCTACGTCAATCGCAAGGATCGCCCACGCCAGCCACACCTGGCCGACGGCACCAAGCTGGGCCTGGACGCCGCCCTGGACAAGGCCGCCGACCTGCTGCGCGGCCGCACCATCGTTGGTATCGGTTCGCCACGCGCCAGCCTGGAAAGCAACTACGGCCTGCGTGAGCTGGTCGGTGCCGAGTATTTCTACTCGGGTATGGAAGCCGGCGAACTGGCCCGCGTACGCCTGGCCCTGAACGTGCTGAACAACAGCCCGCTGCCGGTTCCGACCCTGCGCGACATCGAAGACCACGACGCCGTCTTCGTGCTCGGTGAAGACCTGACCCAGACCGCTGCCCGCGTCGCCCTGGCCGTGCGCCAGGCCACCAAGGGCAAGGCCGAGGCCATGGCCGAAGCGATGAAAGTGCAGCCGTGGCTCGACGCCGCCGTGAAGAACATCGGCCAGCACGCGCTGTACCCGCTGTTCATCGCTTCGCTGGCTGAAACCAAGCTGGACGACGTCGCCGAAGAATGCGTGCACGCCGCCCCGGCCGACCTGGCCCGCATCGGTTTCGCCGTGGCCCACGCCATCGACCCGAGCGCCCCAGCCGTCGAAGGCCTGGACGCCGAAGCGCAAGCCCTGGCCCAGCGCATTGCCGACGCCCTGGTCGCCGCCAAGCGCCCACTGGTCGTAGCCGGTACCTCGCTGGCCGACCCGGCACTGATCGAAGCCGCCGCCAACATCGCCAAGGCGCTGAAGCTGCGCGAGAAGAACGGTTCGCTGAGCCTGGTGGTGCCTGAAGCCAACAGCCTCGGCATGGCCATGCTCGGTGGCGAGTCGGTCGATGCCGCGCTGGACGCGGTCATCAGCGGCAAGGCCGATGCCATCGTCGTGCTGGAAAACGACCTGTACACCCGCGTACCGGCCGCCAAGGTCGACGCTGCCCTGGCCGCGGCCAAGGTAGTGATCGTTGCCGACCACTCGAAAACGCCGACTGTCGACCGCGCCCACCTGGTGCTGCCGGCTGCTTCGTTCGCCGAAGGCGACGGCACCCTGGTCAGCCAGGAAGGCCGTGCCCAGCGCTTCTTCCAGGTGTTCGACCCGCAGTACCTGGACAGCAGCATCCAGATCCACGAAGGCTGGCGCTGGATGCACGCCCTGCGCGCCACCCTGCTGAACAAGCCGGTCGACTGGACCCAGCTGGACCACGTCACCAGCGCCTGCGCCGAAGCCGTCCCGCAACTGGCCGGCATCGTCAACGCTGCGCCAGGCGCCGCGTTCCGCATCAAGGGCTTGAAACTGGCCCGTGAGCCGCTGCGCTATTCCGGCCGTACCGCCATGCGCGCCAACATCAGCGTGCACGAGCCGCGCACCCCGCAAGACAAGGACACCGCGTTCGCCTTCTCCATGGAAGGCTACTCGGGCTCGGCCGAACCGCGCCAGCAAGTGCCGTTCGCCTGGTCGCCGGGCTGGAACTCGCCGCAAGCCTGGAACAAGTTCCAGGACGAGGTCGGTGGCCACCTGCGTGCCGGTGACCCAGGCGTACGTCTGATCGAATCGCAAGGCGACCGCCTGCACTGGTTCAACGCCATTCCGGGCGCCTTCAACCCGGCCCGTGGCACCTGGACTGCCGTGCCGTTCTTCCACCTGTTCGGCAGCGAAGAAAGCTCCTCGCGCGCCGCCCCGGTGCAAGAGCGCATCCCGGCAGCCTATGTGGCCCTGGCCAAGTCCGAAGCCGACCGCCTGGGCGTCAACGACGGTGCCCTGCTGAGCCTGAACGTGGGCGGTGTGGCCCTGCGCCTGCCACTGCGTATCAATGAAGAGCTGGGCGCCGGCCTGGTCGCGTTGCCGAAAGGCCTGGCTGGCATTCCGCCTGCCATCTTCGGTGCATCCGTCGAAGGTCTGCAGGAGGCAGCACAATGAGCTGGTTCACCCCCGAAGTGATCGATGTGATCCTCTCCGTGCTGCGGGCCATCGTGGTCCTGCTGGCGGTGGTGGTCTGCGGCGCGCTGCTCAGCTTCGTCGAGCGTCGCCTGCTGGGCTGGTGGCAGGACCGTTACGGTCCGAACCGCGTCGGCCCTTACGGCATGTTCCAGATCGCTGCCGACATGCTGAAGATGTTCTTCAAGGAAGACTGGAACCCACCCTTCGTCGACCGTGTGATCTTCACCCTGGCACCGGTAGTGGCCATGAGCGCCCTGCTGATCGCCTTCGTGGTCATCCCGATCACCCCGACCTGGGGCGTTGCCGACCTGAACATCGGCCTGCTGTTCTTCTTCGCCATGGCCGGCCTGTCGGTCTACGCGGTGCTGTTCGCCGGCTGGTCGTCGAACAACAAGTACGCCCTGCTGGGCAGCTTGCGTGCCTCGGCACAGACCGTGTCGTACGAAGTGTTCCTGGGCCTGGCGCTGATGGGCGTGGTGGTACAGGTGGGCTCGTTCAACATGCGCGACATCGTTGAATACCAGGCGCAGAACCTGTGGTTCATCATTCCGCAGTTCTTCGGCTTCTGCACCTTCTTCATCGCTGGCGTCGCCGTGACTCACCGTCACCCGTTCGACCAGCCAGAAGCGGAACAGGAACTGGCCGACGGCTACCACATCGAGTATGCCGGCATGAAATGGGGCATGTTCTTCGTCGGTGAGTACATCGGCATCATCCTCATCTCGGCGCTGCTGGTAACCCTGTTCTTCGGCGGCTGGCACGGCCCGTTCGGCATCCTGCCGCAACTGTCGTTCCTGTGGTTCGCACTGAAGACCGCGTTCTTCATCATGCTGTTCATCCTGCTGCGCGCCTCGATCCCGCGCCCACGCTATGACCAGGTGATGGACTTCAGCTGGAAGTTCTGCCTGCCGCTGACCCTGATCAATTTGCTGGTGACCGCTGCGATCGTGCTCTACAACACGCCAGCCGTCGCGGCCCAGTGAGGATTTGACCCATGTTCAAGTATATCGGCGACATCGTTAAGGGCACCGGCACCCAGCTGCGCAGCCTGGCAATGGTGTTCTCCCACGGGTTCCGCAAGCGCGACACCCTGCAGTACCCCGAAGAGCCCGTGTACCTGCCGCCGCGCTACCGCGGCCGCATCGTCCTCACCCGCGACCCCGATGGCGAGGAGCGCTGCGTAGCGTGCAACCTCTGCGCGGTGGCCTGCCCGGTCGGCTGCATCTCGCTGCAGAAGGCCGAGACCGAGGACGGCCGCTGGTACCCGGAGTTCTTCCGCATCAACTTCTCGCGCTGCATCTTCTGCGGCCTGTGTGAAGAAGCGTGCCCGACCACCGCGATCCAGCTGACTCCGGATTTCGAAATGGCCGAGTTCAAGCGTCAGGACCTGGTTTACGAGAAAGAAGATCTGCTGATCTCCGGCCCCGGCAAGAACCCTGACTACAACTTCTACCGTGTTGCCGGTATGGCGATCGCTGGCAAGCCGAAGGGCTCTGCACAGAACGAAGCCGAGCCGATCAACGTGAAGAGCTTGCTCCCATAAGGACAGAAAGATGGAATTCGCTTTCTACTTCGCATCCGGGATCGCCGTGGTCTCCACCCTTCGGGTGGTGACCGGCACCAACCCCGTGCACGCCTTGCTTTACCTGATCATTTCGCTGATTTCCGTGGCCATGATCTTCTTCGCCCTGGGTGCGCCGTTCGCCGGCGCCCTGGAAGTGATCGCCTACGCCGGCGCCATCATGGTGCTGTTCGTGTTCGTGGTGATGATGCTCAACCTCGGGCCGGCATCGGTCGCCCAGGAACGGGGCTGGCTCAAGCCCGGTATCTGGGCCGGGCCTGTGATCCTCGCCGCCCTGCTGCTGCTGGAGCTGCTGTACGTGCTGTTCGTCGCCCCGAGCGGCGCCGCCATCAGCGGTACCACCGTGGGCCCGAAAGCAGTCGGCATCAGCCTGTTCGGCCCGTACCTGCTGGTGGTCGAACTGGCGTCGATGCTGCTGCTGGCCGCGGCCGTCACCGCCTTCCACCTGGGCCGCAACGAGGCGAAGGAGTAAATCATGGGTGCTATCCCTCTCGAGCATGGTCTGGCGGTCGCCGGCATCCTGTTCTGCTTAGGTCTGGTTGGCCTGATGGTCCGCCGCAACATCCTCTTCGTGCTCATGAGCCTGGAAGTCATGATGAACGCCTCTGCCCTGGCGTTCGTCGTCGCCGGTGCCCGTTGGGTCCAGCCCGACGGCCAGGTGATGTTCATTCTGGTGATCAGCCTGGCAGCCGCCGAGGCCAGTATTGGCCTGGCCATCCTGCTGCAGCTGTATCGCCGCTTCCACACTCTCGACATCGATGCTGCCAGTGAGATGCGCGGATGAACCTTCTCTTCCTGACTTTCGTCTTCCCCCTCGTCGGCTTCCTGCTGCTGTCGTTCTCGCGCGGGCGGTTCTCGGAGAACCTGTCGGCCCTGATCGGCGTCGGCTCGGTAGGCCTTTCGGCCGCCACCGCCGCCTACGTCATCTGGCAATTCAACGTCGCCCCGCCTGAAGGCGGCGCGTACAGCCAGCTGCTGTGGCAGTGGATGTCGGTGGACGGCTTCGCGCCGAACTTCACCCTGTACCTGGACGGCCTGTCGGTCACCATGCTCGGCGTGGTCACCGGTGTCGGCTTCCTGATCCACCTGTTCGCGTCCTGGTACATGCGTGGCGAAGCGGGCTACTCGCGCTTCTTCGCGTACACCAACCTGTTCATCGCCAGCATGCTGTTCCTGGTGCTGGGCGACAACCTGCTGTTCATCTACTTCGGCTGGGAAGGCGTGGGCCTGTGCTCGTACCTGTTGATCGGTTTCTACTACAGCAACCGCAACAACGGTAACGCGGCACTCAAGGCGTTCATCGTCACTCGTATCGGCGACGTGTTCATGGCCATCGGCCTGTTCATCCTGTTCGTCCAGCTGGGTACCCTGAACGTGCAGGAACTGCTGGTGCTGGCACCGCAGAAGTTCCAGGCTGGCGACACCTGGATGGTGCTGGCTACGCTGATGCTGCTGGGTGGTGCGGTCGGTAAATCGGCCCAGCTGCCACTGCAGACCTGGCTGGCCGACGCGATGGCCGGCCCGACTCCGGTCTCCGCGCTGATCCACGCGGCAACCATGGTGACCGCGGGCGTGTACCTGATCGCCCGTACCAACGGCCTGTTCCTGCTGGCACCGGACATCCTGCACCTGGTAGGCGTGGTTGGTGGCGTGACCCTGGTACTGGCCGGCTTCGCCGCGCTGGTGCAGACCGACATCAAGCGTATCCTCGCCTACTCGACCATGAGCCAGATCGGCTACATGTTCCTGGCCCTGGGCGTTGGCGCCTGGGACGCGGCGATCTTCCACCTGATGACCCACGCCTTCTTCAAGGCCCTGCTGTTCCTTGCCTCCGGTGCGGTAATCGTTGCCTGCCACCACGAGCAGGACATCTTCAAGATGGGTGGCCTGTGGAAGAAACTGCCGCTGGCCTACGCCAGCTTCGTGGTCGGTGGTGCTGCCCTGGCTGCCCTGCCGATCGTGACCGTGGGCTTCTACTCCAAGGACGAGATCCTCTGGGAAGCCTTCGCCAGCGGCAACACCGGCCTGCTGTACGCCGGCCTGGTCGGTGCGTTCATGACCTCGCTGTACACCTTCCGCCTGATCTTCATCGCCTTCCACGGCGAAGCCAAGACCGAAGCCCACGCTGGCCACGGCATCAGCCACTGGCTGCCGCTGGGCGTGCTGATCGTGCTGTCGACCTTCGTCGGCGCCTGGATCACCCCGCCGCTGGCCGGTGTACTGCCTGAAAGCGCCGGCCACGCCGGTGGCGAAGCCAAGCACGCGCTGGAGCTCACTTCGGGCGCCATCGCCATCGCCGGTATCCTGCTGTCGGCCCTGCTGTTCCTGGGCAAGCGCCGTTTCGTCAGCGCCGTCGCCAACAGCGGTATCGGTCGTGTCCTGTCGGCCTGGTGGTTCGCTGCCTGGGGCTTCGACTGGATCTACGACAAGCTGTTCGTCAAACCTTACCTGCTGATCAGCCACATCCTGCGCAAGGATCCGGTTGACCGCAGCATCGGCCTGATCCCTCGCCTGGCTCGCGGCGGCCACGTCGCCATGAGCAAGACCGAGACCGGCCAGCTGCGCTGGTACACCGCTTCGATCGCCGTTGGCGCAGTGCTGGTACTCGGCGCTGTGGTAGTGGCCGCGGTATGACCATGAACTTTGCGAACCTTGCGACCCTGCAAAAGGAAACGAACCCGTCATGATTTTGCCTTGGCTGATCCTGATCCCCTTCATCGGCGGCTTCCTGTGCTGGCTGGGTGAGCGCTTCGGCGCCACCCTGCCGCGCTGGATCGCGCTGCTGACCATGTCCCTGCTGCTCGGCATCGGCCTGTGGCTGTGGGGTAACGGCGACTACACCCTGGCCCCCGCTCCGGGCGCCGAGCCTGCCTGGGCCCTGGAATACAAAGTCCAGTGGATCCAGCGCTTCGGCATCAGCATCCACCTGGCCCTCGACGGCCTGTCGCTGCTGATGATCCTGCTCACCGGCCTGCTCGGTGTGCTGTCGGTACTGTGCTCCTGGAAAGAGATCCAGCGCCACGTCGGCTTCTTCCACCTCAACCTGATGTGGATCCTCGGCGGCGTGGTCGGTGTGTTCCTGGCCCTGGACCTGTTCCTGTTCTTCTTCTTCTGGGAAATGATGCTGGTGCCGATGTATTTCCTCATCGCGCTCTGGGGTCACAGCTCCGCGGACGGCAAGAAGACCCGGATCTACGCCGCTACCAAGTTCTTCATCTTCACCCAGGCCAGCGGCCTGATCATGCTGGTGGCGATCCTCGGCCTGGTGCTGGTCAACTACACCAACACCGGCGTGATCACCTTCAACTACAGCGATCTGCTCAAGGCCGAACTGCCAGCCGGTACCGAGTACCTGCTGATGCTGGGCTTCTTCATCGCCTTCGCGGTGAAGCTGCCGGTAGTGCCGTTCCACTCCTGGCTGCCTGACGCCCACGCCCAGGCACCGACCGCAGGTTCCGTGGACCTGGCCGGTATCTTGCTGAAGACTGCGGCCTATGGCCTGCTGCGCTTTGCCCTGCCGCTGTTCCCGAATGCCTCGGCCGAGTTTGCACCAATCGCCATGACCCTGGGCCTGATCGGTATCTTCTACGGTGCCTTCCTGGCCTTCGCGCAAACCGACATCAAGCGCCTGGTCGCCTTCTCCAGCGTCTCGCACATGGGCTTCGTGCTGATCGGTATCTACTCCGGCAGCCAGCAGGCCCTGCAAGGCGCGGTGATCCAGATGCTGGCCCACGGCCTGTCGGCTGCCGCGCTGTTCATCCTGGCCGGCCAGCTGTACGAGCGCCTGCACACCCGTGACATGCGCCAGATGGGTGGCCTGTGGCACCGCATCGCCTACCTGCCGGCCATCAGCCTGTTCTTCGCCGCCGCCTCCCTGGGCCTGCCCGGTACCGGCAACTTCGTCGGCGAGTTCCTGATCCTAATCGGCAGCTTCGCCAGCGTGCCGTGGATCACCGTGATCGCCACCACTGGCCTGGTGTTCGGTTCGGTGTACTCGCTGATCATGATCCACCGCGCCTACTTCGGCCCGGCCAAGACCGACTCCGTGCTGGCCGGCATGGACGGTCGCGAGCTGATCATGGTCCTGGGTCTGGCGGTACTGCTGATCCTGCTGGGCGTGTATCCGCAGCCGTTCCTCGACACCTCTGCCGCCACCATGAGTGGTGTGCAGCAGTGGCTCGGTTCCGCTTTCACTCAACTCGCTTCGGCCCGGTAAGAGCGCTATGGAATTCACCACTCAACACTTCATCGCATTGGCGCCGATGCTGATCACCACCATCACCACGGTGGTGGTGATGCTGGCGATCGCCTGGAAGCGCAACCACTCGCAGACCTTCCTGCTGTCCACCGTGGGCCTCAACCTGGCCCTGCTGTCGATCCTGCCGGCGCTGAAGGTTGCGCCGCTGGCGGTCACCCCGCTGATCACCATCGACAAGTTCGCCTGCCTGTACATGGCCATCATCCTGGTGGCGACGCTGGCCTGCGTCACCCTCGCCCACGCCTACCTCGGCGAAGGCTCCAAGGGCTTCCCGGGCAACCGTGAAGAACTGTACCTGCTGCTGTTGATGTCGGCCCTCGGTGGCCTGGTGCTGGTCAGCGCCAACCACCTGGCCGGCCTGTTCATCGGCCTGGAGCTGCTGTCGGTACCGGTCTACGGCCTGGTAGCGTATGCCTTCTTCAACAAGCGCTCCCTGGAAGCCGGCATCAAGTACATGGTGCTGTCGGCCGCAGGCTCGGCCTTCCTGTTGTTCGGCATGGCCCTGCTGTACGCCGACGCTGGCAGCCTGAGCTTCGACCAGATCGGCAAGGCCCTGGCCGCCACCAGCATGCCAAGCCTGGTGGCCCAGCTGGGCCTGGGCATGATGCTGGTCGGCCTGGCCTTCAAGCTGTCGCTGGTACCGTTCCACCTGTGGACCCCGGACGTGTATGAAGGCGCCCCGGCACCGGTCGCCGCCTTCCTGGCCACTGCCAGCAAGGTCGCAGTGTTCGCCGTGGTCGTGCGCCTGTTCATGCTCTCCCCTGCTGCCAGCAGCGGCGTGCTGAGCACCGTACTGGCGGTGATTGCCGTGGCCTCGATCCTGATCGGTAACCTGCTGGCACTGACCCAGAGCAACCTCAAGCGCCTGCTCGGTTACTCGTCCATCGCCCACTTCGGCTACCTGGTCATCGCCCTGGTCGCCAGCAAGGGCCTGGCCCTGGAAGCCATGGGCGTTTACCTGGTCACCTACGTGATCACCAGCCTGGGCGCCTTCGGCGTCATCACCCTGATGTCCTCGCCTTACGGCGGCCGTGACGCCGATGCGCTGTACGAGTACCGCGGCCTGTTCTGGCGCCGTCCGTACCTGACTGCGGTACTGACCGTGATGATGCTGTCGCTGGCGGGTATCCCGCTGACCGCCGGCTTCATCGGCAAGTTCTACATCATTGCCACTGGCGTGGAGTCGCACCTGTGGTGGCTGGTCGGTGCCCTGGTGATCGGTAGCGCCATCGGCGTTTACTACTACCTGCGCGTCATGGTCACCCTGTACCTGGTCGAGCCGAACCTGCGTCGCCACGACGCCCCGCTGAAGTGGGAGCAGCGCACCGGCGGTGTCATGCTGCTGGCTATCGCCATTCTCGCCTTCGTGCTGGGTGTGTACCCGCAACCGCTGCTGGAAATGGTCCAGCAAGCGGGCCTGCAACTGATCGGCTGATTGCCCCGGCAAAACAAGACACCCCGCTCATGCGGGGTGTTTTTTTATCTGCACACTTATTGTCCGTGAGCATGAAGGCTCATTCACCGGGCTTGTCCTGGCCGGCACCCGGCAACGCTGCCTTGCGCAAATCACCATTGGCCGAAGGCAGGTACACTTCCGGGTTGGGCATGCCGCTGGGCGAGAGTTCATGGGTCATTTCAAATTCGGCGCGCACTGACCAGCCACACGCTTCGGTGGTGCATTGCAAATAAGCGATCCGCAGGAAAATATGACGCCCTTCACTGGTGCGTATACGCATCCGGCTGTGGCAATGCGGGCAAACCAGCTTGTATGTACTCACGGCAAGTACCTGCAAGCATTGTTCAGGCATACCTTCTGTGGGAATGGTCGTCCAGTTTTGTCAGTATTAGCTGCATATGTAGGTGTATTCTTCAGTTTGATGCTTCTCATTGCAGAAATGCTCCTTAAAACGCAGGGCTGTATTCATAACGAGTAGTTTAAGCCCATGGAATATCATTAAACCAGTCATGGATATTTGTTATGAGTACCAATGTACTTGCTTCGGTTTTGGCCAGACTGAAGCTTCTGACCGCTACGGAATCTGATGCCGAGCTGTCCAGAGCACTGTCGATCAGCCCGCAAACGTTGAGCAGCTGGAAGGTGCGCGACAGCATTCCGTATTCGCTTTGCATAGATGTCGCCAGGCAATATGCATGCTCACTGGACTGGCTTCTGCTGGGCGAACCCGAGCGACCTCGCACATACCAGGACGAAGAAGGCTGGGAATGCGACATGCTCGCGCGCCTGCGCACCTTGTCGCTTGCCGATCGCCAAGCCGTTCTCCTGCTGGTTCAGGACAAACAACGCATCCAGCAGCTGGAACGGCAATTGAGCGCACTGACCAGTCGCTTGCCCAACGCCACCAGCGGCTAGCCCCGGCGGCGCCAGCGCTGGATGAGTTCGCGCGGGTCGAGCGTATCCAGCCAGACCATCACCTTGAGGCTGATGGGGATCACCACCACGGCAGCCACGAACGCCGCCATGCCACGGGTCAGCAACGGCGCCAGCGACGACACCAGCGGCTCGAACAGGTGGCCCACCCCCACGGTCACGAACACCAGCAACAGTTTCTTGCCCAGCGTGAGGCGCCTGGCCGTGTTGGTGATCAACCGATCGCGCGCCGCACTCACCAGCAAAGCCCCCAGAAACGCGGCGAACAATACATTGCCATCCACGCCCAGCAACACCACCAGCGCCGAGGTCAAACTGTCGAGTACAGATTCCTCAGCCATGGGCAGCCCTCCGGCGCGCAATGGGCAGGTAGGCGGTCGAGCCGAGGTTATACAGGACAGCGGCTTCGACAAAGCAGATGTAGCACACCCGCAATGCACGCCCCTGGTCATGCCCGGCCACATCCTCGAGGCGCTTGTAGCCCCGTTCTCGCAACACCGCGCGCCAGCGCGCGAATTCGCGGGCTGCATCGATGGCGGCGCAGCGTGCGGCCACTTCCAGCGCGGCCTCACTGACAGGCCGCCGCAGGTTCAGCCGCTCACGCAGCCTGCCCAGGTCCAGCCGTGGCCAGAACGGATCATGGCAATCGGCAAAGCGCGGTAACCGAGGATCGTTGTCCATGCTCCCCCCTCACTGCTCGGCTAGCATGCCGTAGCGAATGGCCTTGATCACCGCTGCCACCCGGGTGGGCACATCAAACTTGCGCAGGATGTTCGACACATGGAAATTCACCGTCGATTCCTTGCATGCCAGGATCTGGCCAATCTCCCACGAGCTCTTGCCGTAGGCACACCACAACAGCACTTGCCGTTCACGTGGCGTCAGGCGAACCGGGGCGTCCGCCAGGGGTTGCTGCGAGTGTCGTGCGTTGTCAGTCATGTTTGAACTCCACGGGTGATTGAGCGAGGCATCGCTGCCGATCTGCAGTCACCTTACGAAGCGCGGGCCGCCCTACTCCACCGCTGCGGCTTGTAAAGAACTTTCGTACAGAACCGTCTGACGAAGGTTGCACGAGATTTGCCGACTTTCTTCGTGCTCCAAGCGGCATTTCGCTCGTCTCAACGCCGTTGTCCATTCGCCTTTCGCCTGGAGTCGTACAATGCGTTGCGTTTTGCCCCTACCATCCTGCCTCGGCCTGCTGGCTGCTTTTGCGGCCACCCAGCCCGCCCTGGCGGCACCTGCGGTCGAGTTGGGCCAGGTGCTGATCACCGATGAGGAGCAGAACGACCTGAGTGCAGCCAGCGAACGCCTGCGCGAAGTGCCGGGTGCCAGCAACCTGGTGGACATGCAGCGCGTGGGGCAAGGCCGGGTGGCCAGCAACCAGGACGTACTGGCCTACCAGCCTGGGGTGTTCGCCCAGTCGGCGGGCAACGATGGCATCAAGCTGTCGATCCGCGGTTCGGGCATCAACCGCGCACCGGGGGCCCATGGTTCCGGGGTGTACACGATGTTCGACGGCCTGCCCCTGACCGGCCCGGGCGGTACGCCCTACGAACTGTTCGAGCCGCTGTGGCTGAGCCGTGCCGAAGTGCTGCGCGGCGCCAATGGCTTCGACCAGGGCGCCCTCGCCCTCGGTGGTGCGATCAACTACGTCACCCACACAGGCTACGACGCCGCCCCGCTGCAGGTGCGCTACGAAGTCGGCAGCCGCGGCTACCAGCATCGGCACATCAGCTCGGGGCAGGTGCTGGGCAACCTTGACTACTACGTGGCCCTGACCGATTCGGAATATGACGGCTACCAGGCGCACAGCAGCGGTAGTGCCAAGGGCGTTGCCGCCAATGTCGGCTACCGCTTCAACCCGAACCTGGAAACCCGCTTCTACCTGCGCTACCGGGAAACCGAGAACCAGCTGGCCGGGCGCCTGACCAAGGAGCAGATCAAGCACCACCCACGCGCGGCCAACCCGGCCTACCTGGCCCGCGACGACAGCCGGCCGCAACCGGGCAGTACCTGGGCAGGCAACAAGACCACCTTCTACCTCGACGACGATGCGCGCCTGGAAGCCGGCCTGGTCTACCACGACTACCCGATGGACCTGCGCGAAGGCCCGATGCGCCTGAAGGTGGCCTACACCGATGTCAGCGGCACC
Source organism: Pseudomonas sp. SF2 (assembly GCF_036858055.1). NCBI lineage: Bacteria > Pseudomonadati > Pseudomonadota > Gammaproteobacteria > Pseudomonadales > Pseudomonadaceae > Pseudomonas > Pseudomonas sp. SF2. The sequence continues at coordinate 39,552 of NZ_JAMBDI010000005.1, forward strand.
TTGAACTACTTCCGTCGCGACACCTTGTTCGGCCACGAGAGCAAGACCACCATCGGCTGGCGCACCACCAAGCACCTGCCCAACAGCGGTGCATCGCAGTTCACCCGCAATGGCGACGTGTTCGGTGAGCGCACCCGTGACTTCACCTACCAGGGCTCGGACACGGTGCTGCATGTGGGCAATGACCTGGAACTGGTACCCGACCTGTGGCTGACCACAGGCCTGGCGATGATCTACACCCGCCGTGAAAGTGATGTCACTTTCCCTGCCGAGGGCGGCAAGGTGAGCATGCATGACTGGGACTACGCGCCACGCCTTGGGCTGCGTTATGACATCAGCCCGGACCTGCAGGTGTACGGCAACCTGAGTCGCTCGGTCGAGCCTCCACATCCGTGGTCCCTGATCTGGAGTTCGCCAACACCCAACCAACCGATCGAAATGCAAAACCAGACGGCCACCACACTGGAATTGGGCACACGCGGCGAATCGGCATTGGGGCATTGGGACCTGGCTTGGTACTACTCGCAGGTTCGCCATGAATTGCTGGCGGTGGAAATCGTGCAAGGCGCTCCGGCCAAGGAATTCAACGCCAGCGCCACCGTGCACCAGGGTGTGGAAGCCGGCCTCGACAGCACCCTGTGGGAGCGCACCGGCACTGGCAAGCTGAGCCTGCGTCAGGCTTATACCTTCAGTGACTTCCACTATCGCGACGACGACACGTTTGGCGACAATCGCCTGCCCGGTATCCCCATGCACTACTATCAGGCCGAGTTGCGCTACGACTGGCCAAACGGGTTCTACGCGGGGGTGAATACGCAGATGGCGTCGAAGGTGCAGGTTGACTACGCCAACAGTTACCATGCCGATGAATATGCCTTGCTCGGCGCCCGCCTGGGCTGGGATTCACCGAAGCAGGACTGGCAGACCTGGCTGGACCTGCGCAACCTGACCAACAAGCGTTATGCGGCAACGGTGACACCTGGCTACAACGATGCCGGCAAAGACAACGCCCGCTCGACGCCGGGCGAAGGCTTTGCCGTGTATGCCGGGGTTTCCTACAGCTTCCGCTAGTCCGCTGGGGGCTGCTGCGCAGCCCCTTCGATGACCGGCGCCTGAACGAACAGGCCTCAAACCGCCCTGTTCAACTTCACCCAGGAAGCGAACTTGTCAATGAACGCCTGCAAGAACGGCCGGGCCTTGTCGTTGAGCTTGCCCGAATCCTCGAACAGGCTCGCCGCGCCGCCAATGTAGGCCTCTGGCATCTGCATGCACGGCATGTCCAGAAACACCAGCGACTGGCGCACGGCATGGTTGGCGCCAAAGCCACCAATGGCCCCCGGCGACACACTGACCACCGCCGCCGGCTTGCCACTCCAGGCGCTTTGCCCGTAAGGCCGCGAGCCCACATCAATGGCATTCTTCAGGCCGCCAGGCACCGAGCGATTGTACTCCGGGGTGACGAACAGCACCGCATCACTGCGGCGGATCTCTTCGCGAAAACGCTTCCACGCGTCCGGCGCTTCGGCCTCGACATCCTCGTTGTACAACGGCAAATCACCTATCTCGACGATTTTCAGGGCAAGGCTGGACGGCGCCAGCTCCGATAGTGCGCGGGCGACCTTGCGGTTGTAGGAGTCCTTGCGCAAGCTACCGACGACCACCGCTACCGAATACACCTGGCTCATGGCAATTTCCAACCTCTGCTGGCTAAAGGGACGTTGTAGTTATAGATGACCGTTCCTCGTCGCTTTGGTTTTTTTTCCGCAGGGCGAAAACTTCCGACGCTGTTCCACGGTCTATGCCTGCAGACATTTCCCACGTAATTCAGAGGTTTCCAACCAAATGGCAGCAGTAATGGTCGGCCAGTTCCATGCCCGTGACGCCGAAGGCCGCATCTACCCCGTGCACGAGTTCCAGGAGTCGACCCTGCAATCCGACGGCAGCACGCTGGGCGTTCCCATCACCACCTATCGCCTGGCCATCGGCGACAAGGTCAACCACCTGGGTGAAAACCGCTTCGAACTGGCGCGCAGCGGCGTCGAGATCATTCGCATTCCTTGATGCAGTCCACCGTGTAGCGGCCACTTTCGTTCTGCAGGCCATGCACGTCGGCGACAAACCCAGGGAAGCCCTGGTTGAACGCCCGGGCGAATGCCAGGTAATCGAGTATCGAGCGGGTCGCCTCGGTGAACCGCTCCCCCGGCATGATCAACGGAATACCCGGCGGGTACGGTACCAGCATCACCGCAGCCACCCGTCCCGACAACGCCTCGATCGGCACCGCCTCCACCTCACCGCGCACCATCTGGTCATAGGCACGTGCCGGGCTCACGGCCACCTCCGGCAAGCGCGTGAACAGCCGCTTCAGCTGCTTGGCCGTGGCATTGGCGCGGTAGCAGCCATGCAACTGGTCGCACAGGTCGCGCAGGCCCATGCCCTGGTAGCGTGAGGCATCGGCAGCCACCACGCTCGGCAGGCAGTTGCTCAGGGCGGTATTGCCGTCATAGTGGCGCTTGAACTCCAGCAACTCGGTAAGCAAGGTACTCCACTTGCCCTTGGTGATACCCATGGAGAACAGCACCAGGAAGCTGTACAGGCCGGTTTTCTCCACCACCAGCCCCCGCTCCCAGAGGAACTTGCTGACCACCGCCGCCGGGATGCCATGCTCGCCCAGCGCACCGCCCGCGCTCAGGCCCGGCATTACCAGGGTCACCTTCAGCGGGTCGAGCAACACATAGTCGTCTGCCACCTCGCCAAAGCCATGCCACTCCGCCCCCGGCTGCAGCAGCCAGTCCTGCGCTGCCAGGCGGTGGATGCCCTCGGCGTTCGGCGGCTGCCAGATGCTGAACCACCAGTCGTCGGCGGCGATGTGCTCGCGCAGGTTGGCCAAGGCACGGCGAAAGCTCAGCGCCTCGTCGAACATTTCTTGCAGCAGCGAACGCCCGGCCGGCCCTTCCATCATGGCCGAGGCCGCGTCCAGCGAGGCGAGGATGCTGTACTGCGGCGATGTCGAGATGTGCATCATGAACGCTTCGTTGAAGCGGTCACGGTCCAGCTGGCGCCTGGCCCCGTCCTGTACATGAATCATCGAGGCCTGGCTGAACGCAGCCAGTAGCTTGTGGGTGGAGTGAGTGCTGAACACCAGCGGGCTGTCTGCCGCACAGGCCGTGCCCATGGCATAGCGCCCGGTGAAGAACTCATGGAACGCCGCATAGGCGAACCAGGCCTCGTCGAAGTGCAACACCTCGACACTCGCGCCCAGGGTCTGCTTGATCAGCCCGGCGTGGTAACACAGGCCGTCGTAGGTGGAGTTGGTCACCACTGCCAGCTTGATACGCTGCCCGCGATCACGGGCAAGGGGGTTGGCCTGGATCTTCGCCTGGATCGCCTCGGGGCTGAACTCGCTGAGCGGGATAGGGCCGATGATGCCCAGCTCGTTGCGCTCGGGGCACAGGTAAAGCGGAATGGCACCGGTCATGATGATCGCGTGCACCACCGATTTGTGGCAGTTGCGGTCCACCAGCACCAGGTCGTCGCGGCCGACCATGGCGTGCCAGACGATCTTGTTGGCCGTGGAGGTGCCATTGATGACGAAGAAGGTGTGGTCGGCACCGAAGTTGCGCGCGGCCCTGGCCTCGGCTTCGGCCAAGGGGCCGGTGTGATCGAGCAGCGAGCCCAGTTCCGGCACGGAAACGGACAGGTCCGAGCGCAGGGTGTTTTCCCCGAAGAACTGGTGAAAGGCCTGGCCCACCGGGCTTTTACGGTAGGCCACACCACCGCCGTGGCCCGGGGTGTGCCAGGAATAGTTGGACTGCGCGGTGTGCTGCACCAGGGCCTTGAAGAACGGTGGCAGCAGGCCGTCGAGGTAAGCGTGTGCGGCACGCGCCACCTGGCGGGCGAGAAACGGCACGGTGTCTTCGAACAGGTAGAGAATGCCGCGCAGCTGGTTGAGCTCGCTCATGGCTTCGGCGGGGGCGTTTTCCAGGGTCACCTGTTCGCCCAAGGCGAAAATCGGCAGGTTGGGGGCGCGCAGGCGAGCCAGGCGGATCAGCTCGGCCATGTTCTGCAGCAGGTGGGTATTCTCGCCGACGCCCTCGGCGGCAATCAGCATGCAGGCCAGGCCATGGTGGGTGGCGGCGACCAGGCAGGCCTCGGCATGGTCGGCGGCGGCGAGGATGGCAAAGCCGTCCTGGCGCAGTTCCTCGGCGATGCCCCGCACGCGCTCGCCAGCGACGCTGTCGGCCTTGATGGCCCGATGGACGATGAGGATGGGGAACTTGAGGTCCTTGTACATCAGGTGGCTACCTCCGAAGGACATGTCGTCCATTTCAGGGTAGTTGAGCCTTGTATTGCCTGTGCTGGCCTCTTCGCGGGTGAACCCGCTCCCACAGGTACCGCATTGCATTCAAGGCCAGTCGAATTCCTGTGGGAGCGGGCGCGCCCGCGAAGAAGCCGGTACAGGCGAAAGATCAGCCAGCAGGTGTCTCGGTCAGAGCCTGCCACATGGACGGCCCGCCCGCCGACTTGGCAATGGCCGCCAGACGCTCGGCATGCGCTTCCAGCTCCTCGGCACTGGCCATGATCACCCGCCCGGGCGCCCGCCCGGTAATACGGCGAATCTCGCTGCCACCAGCACCCGACCCTTCACTCTCGGCTTCGGCCCCATGCCCGGCCAGCGACAGGCTGGTCTGGCCACCGGTCATCGCCAGGTAGACGTCAGCCAGCAATTCCGAGTCGAGCAATGCGCCGTGCAGTTCACGACCCGAGTTGTCGATGTCGTAGCGTTTGCACAGCGCGTCCAGGCTGTTGCGCTGCCCCGGGTGGCGCGAGCGCGCCAGCAGCAGGGTGTCGAGGATGGTGCAGTGCTGCGAAATGTCCGCGCGGTCCTGCTGGCCCAGCAAGGCAAATTCGTTGTTGATGAAGCCAACGTCGAACGTCGCGTTGTGGATGACCAGGGTGGCGCCCTGGATGAACTCGAAGAACTCCTCGGCGACATCGCCAAAGCGTGGCTTGCCGACCAGGAAGGCATCGGTGATGCCGTGGACGTTGATGGCGCCCTCGTCACTCTCGCGGTCCGGCTGCAGGTATACGTGGAAGTGCCGCCCGGTCAGGCGCCGGCCGATGACCTCGACACAGCCGATCTCGATGATCCGGTGGCCTTCGCTGACCGGCATACCCGTGGTTTCGGTATCGAGAATGACGAACCGCTTATCTTGCTGCTGCTCCACGCGGGGCGCTCCAACTTGCATCAGTTACAAAGGCCGGAATTGTACCCCAGCTCAACGCTGGGCGCGCACCTCATCGACCCCACGGTTGGCCAGCTGGTCGGCGCGTTCGTTGCCGGGGTGGCCGATATGGCCACGCACCCACTTCCAGGTCACCTTGTGGCGGTTGACCTGCTCGTCCAGCTGCTGCCAAAGGTCGGCGTTCTTCACCGGTTCCTTGGCCGCGGTTTTCCAACCACGCTTCTTCCAGTTGACCATCCATTCGTTGATGCCTTTCATCACGTACTGCGAGTCGGTAGTCAGCACCACCTCGCATTCGCGCTTCAGCGCCATCAGCCCCTGGATCGCCGCCATCAGCTCCATGCGGTTGTTGGTGGTTTCGCGTTCGCCGCCCCACAGTTCCTTCTCGACGCCCTTGTAGATCATAAGGACGCCCCAGCCGCCTGGGCCAGGGTTGCCCTTGCAGGCACCATCGGTAAACATCTCGACGCTTTCGCTCATGTACCACTCATGTTCAGTGCTTTTCGGTATCCGGGTTGACCGCCGTGCGGTTGACCTTGGCCAGTGGCAGCGGCAGCAACTTGCCCATCGGCTCGCGACGCTCCGGGCGCAACGGCCGCAGGCCCACCACCATCTTGCGCGCCACCAGCAGGTATACCCCGCCGCCGGAACTCTGCCAGCCGCCGGCCAACCGCTCCCAGCCCGCCAGGCGTTGCTGCCAGGCCGGGGAGGCAAGCGGCGGACGATAGCACCCGAAGCGGCGTTTCTCCAGCGCGAAGCCCAGCAGGTTGAGCCAGTCGCCCACCCGCGACGGCGAGATGCAACGGGCCTTGCGCAGGGCGTCGTGGCTGAAGAAATGGCGCATGCCCCAACTGCTCCACGGGTTGATCCCGACGATCAGCAGGTGCCCGCCAGGGCGCACGGCGCTGGCCGCCTCGCGCAGCAGGCCATGGGGCGACAGGCAGAAATCCAGGCCATGCTGCAGCACCACCACGTCGGCGGCATGCTCGCTCAGCGGCCAGGCCTGCTCCTCGCAGACAATCTCCACCCCCGGCAGCGGCGCACCGAGGCGCACGTTGCGCTGCACCTGGGGCGCGCTGGGCGGCGGCTCGGCACAGGGCCCGTAGTGCACAAGGTAACCGCCGAAGAAGCGCCCGAGCTCTTCTTCCAGCAGTTTTTCCTCCTCCTTGAGCATCAGTTGGCCGAGTGGGCCATTGAACCACTCACGGGCCAGGCTGATCAGCTCGACCCAGTCCGGGTCGGCCTGGGCAAAGGCTTGGTCGGTCATTGCGCTCTCCCTCGAAGGTTCTCGCACCGCGCCATCGCGGCTAAGATGCCCTCATGTGCCACGCTAGGCGAATCGGATCCGCACCATGATACAGATCGATGCTCTCCCCGCTTTCTCCGACAACTACATCTGGTTGTTACAGGATACTGCCAAACGCCGCTGCGCGGTGGTCGATCCGGGTGACGCCGGCCCGGTGGAACGCTGGCTGTCAGCCAACCCCGAGTGGGTACTGAGCGACATCCTGGTCACCCACCACCACAACGACCACGTCGGCGGGGTGGAACGGCTCCGGCAACTGACCGGCGCGCGGGTCTGCGGCCCGGCCCACGAGCGCATCCCCTGCCGTGACCTGGCGCTGGACGAAGGCGACCAGGTGACGGTGCTGGGCGTGACTTTCCAGGTGCTGGCCGTGCCCGGCCATACCCTGGGGCATATCGCCTTGTTCAGCGACCAGCCGGCAACGCCACTGCTGTTCTGCGGCGATACCCTGTTCGCCGCCGGTTGCGGGCGCATGTTCGAGGGCACCCCCGAACAGATGCAGCCCGCCCTCGCCCGCCTGGCGGCCCTGCCAGAGCAGACCGAGGTGTATTGCGCCCACGAATACACCTTGAGCAACCTGCGTTTCGCCAAGGCGGTGGAACCCGGAAACCCGCATGTTCAGCAGCGGTTCGAAGACGTTACCCGTTTGCGCGCCGACAATCGCATCACCTTACCATCAACGATTGGCCTGGAACGCCTGACCAACCCCTTCCTGCGCACCTCTGAAACATTAGTTAAACAAAAAGCAGACGAATGGAAGGGGCATTCAAACCCCACGCATGTCGCTGTTTTTGCTGCCTTGAGGTCTTGGAAGGACACCTTCTGATAACCTCAAGATATATCGCAAGCGATGGTCAAAGGTTGACCAGGCCCGGAGCGGTTTCTAGAATCGCCGAAATTTTTCGCCCGGAAACCTGTGTCAGCCGATGTCTTCCCGTAGCCGCAGAACCTCTCATTCCGTCGCCCTGACGCGCCTGGCCCAAATCAGTGCGCTGGCCCTGGCCGCCACCCTGGTGGGCTGCCAGAGCACCCGTCAGCTCGACGAATCCGATAGCGTTCGCGCGCACAACTACCAGGCGCGGATCAAGCACAAACCTTCGCCACTGCTGGCCAAGCCGGCCGAGCAGGCACCACAGGACGTGTGGGAACGCATGCGCCAGGGCTTTGCCCTGCAGGACAACATCGACGTCAACCCGCGCATCGAGCAGCAACGCCTGTGGTTCGCCAGCAACCCAAGCTACATCGAAAGTGCCGGCGAGCGTGGCAGCCTCTACCTGCACTACATCGTCGAACGCCTCGAAGAGCGCGACATGCCGCTGGAGCTGGCGCTGCTGCCAGCCATCGAAAGTGCCTACAACCCGATGGCCTACTCGCGCGCGCATGCCGCGGGCATGTGGCAGTTCATTCCGTCCACCGGCCGCCACTTCAACCTGCGCCAGACCAACTTCTACGATGGCCGTCGCGACGTGACCGCCTCGACCAACGCCGCACTGGACTACCTCAGCCGCCTGCACGACATGTTCAACGGCGACTGGCTGCTGGCCCTGGCTGCCTACAATGCCGGCGAAGGCACCGTCAGCCGCGCCATCGAGCGCAACGAACGGCTCGGCCTGCCCACCGATTACTGGAACCTGCCGCTACCGCAGGAAACCCGTGACTACGTGCCCAAGCTGCTGGCCCTGTCGCAAGTGGTACTCACGCCGGAAGCCTATGGCGTGAACCTGAACCCGATCGCCAACGAACCCTACTTCGAGGCGGTGGCCATCAACGACCGCCTCGACCTGTCGCGGGTAGCGGCCTTCGCCAACATCGACGAAGACGAGCTGATCCAGCTCAACCCGGCATTCAAGAAGCGCATGACCGTGGACGGCCCGCAACAGCTGCTGGTACCGACCGCCAAGGCGCAGCTGCTGAGCGACAGCCTGTCCAACCTCAAGCCCGAGCAACTGGTCAGCCTGCAGCCGAACAAGGCCGTGTTCGCCCGCGCCGTGGCCGAAGCCAAGGCACCGGTGGCGGCGCGCAGCTACCGGGTCAAGCGCGGCGACAACCTGGGCAGCATCGCCAAGGCCAACCGCGTTTCGGTCAAGGACATCAAGCGCTGGAACCGCCTCTCCGGCAACAGCGTGCGCGCAGGCCAGGTCCTGGCCCTGCGTGGTGGCGACGCCCCGAGCGCTGCTGGCAATCGGGTGGCCGCCTCCGGGCAGCGCTCCACGCAGTACAAGGTACGCAAAGGCGATTCGCTGTACCTGGTGGCCAAGCGCTTCAACGTGGAAATGAAGCACCTCAAGCGCTGGAACCCACGCAGCGGCCATGCCCTGAAGCCAGGCCAGACCCTCACCGTCTACCTCTCGCATTGATACGAAGCCCGGGGCCTTTGCGCGGCCCTGTGGGAGCGGCCTTGTGTCGCGAAAGGGGCGCGAAGCGACCCCAGGATTTCAGCTTCGCCGCGTAAACTGCCAGGGCTGCTTGCAGCCCTTTCGCGATGCAAGGCCGCTCCCACAGGTACCGCGTCACCCGCAGCGACCGGCAACTGGCTGAACCACTCGCCCCACCTTCAAAACCGCTCTTTTTCCAACCCCACCAAGCTGTTACTGTACCCCGATCAAAGCCCAACGCCTCTGGATCGGATGCCGACTTGATACGTCCCCTCCTGCTGTCTCTCAGCCTGGCCTTGAGCTTTCCCGCAGCCGCGATGGTGAGCGAAAGCCACGGATACGCGCAGTTCGGCACGCTCAAGTACCCAGCCACATTCACCCATTTCGACTGGGTCAACCCGCAAGCGCCCAAGGGCGGCACCTTGCGGGCCATGGCTTTCGGTACCTTCGACACCCTCAACCCTTATACCTTCAAGGGGTCGAGCCCGATCACCACGCCCAATTTCCAGCAATACGGCATCAGCGAGCTGAACGAGCCGCTGATGGTCGGCACCGGCCAGTACGACCCGTCCGGCGACGAACCGACCTCCAGCTACGGCCTGATCGCCCGCTCGGTGGAGTACAGCGAGGACCGCAGCTGGGTGGTGTTCAACCTGCGCCCGGAAGCCCACTGGCATGACGGCAAGCCGATCACCTCGGCAGACGTGGCCTTCTCCTACCGCACGCTGCTCAAGGATGGCCACCCGATCTACCGCACCAACCTGCAGGAAGTGCAGCGGGTGGACATCCTTGGCCCGCTGCGCATCCGCTTCGTGTTCAAGCGCGCCGGCAACCCGTTGCTGATCCTGCGCCTGGGCGAAATGCCGGTGCTGCCCAAGCACTACTGGCAAAAGCGCGACTTCAAGGCCACCACCTTCGAACCCCCGCTGGGCAGCGGCCCCTACCGCATCACCCAGGTCCAGCCTGGGCGCCGGCTGGTGTTCGAGCGGGTGAAGAACTACTGGGGCAAGGACCTGGCGGTGAACCGTGGCAAGTACAACTTCAACCGCGTGGAATACGAGTTCTACCGCGACGCCACGGTAGCCTTCGAAGCATTCAAGGCCGGCGAGTTCGACATCTACATAGAGCACCAGGCGAAGAACTGGGCCAACGGTTACAACTTCCCGGCCGTGCGCCGCGGCGAGGTAATCAAGGTACAGATCCCGCACCGCATCCCCACGCAAACCCAGGGCCTGTTCATGAACAGCCGCCGGGCCACCTTCAGCGACCCACGGGTACGCCAGGCGCTGGGGCTGATGCTCGACTTCGAGTGGACCAACCGCGCGCTGTTCAGCGGCGCCTACCGCCGCTCGACCAGCTACTACCCCAACAGCGAATTCGCCGCCACCGGCCTGCCCACCGGCAAGGAGTGGCTGCTGCTGGCGCCGTTCCGTGACCAGTTGCCAGCCAGGCTGTTCAGCGAGCCCTACACGGTCAGCCAGACCGATGGCCGTGGCATCAGCCGTCAGACCCTGCGCCAGGCCCTAGGCCTGCTCGCCGAGGCCGGCTGGAAGCTGAACGGCCAGCGCCTGGTCGACAGCAAGGGCCAGCAGTTGCACATGGAGCTGCTGCTGGTAAACCCCAACCTTGAACGCATCCTGCAACCTTATGTCGAAAATCTGGCCAGCATCGGCATCGATGCGCGCTTGCGCACCGTGGACCGCGCCCAGTACAAACAGCGCCTGGACCAGTTCGATTTCGACATGATTCTGATGACCCTGAACCAGACCCTGAGCCCGGGCCTCGAACAGTGGCTGTATTTCCATTCCAGCCAGGCCGCGACCAAGGGCAGCAAGAACTATGCTGGGGTGAAGGACCCGGTGGTCGACCATCTGCTCGACACCCTGCTCGCCGCCCGCACCCGCGATGACCAGGTCGCCGCCGCCCGCGCCCTGGACCGCGTGCTCTCATGGCAGTACTACATGATTCCCAACTGGTACCTCGACAATCATCGCCTGGCCTACCGCAACCGGTTCGCCTTCGTCACCACGCCGCCCTACACCCTCGGGCTGAACAGCTGGTGGATCAAGACTTCGGAGAAAGCCCAATGACGCCAACGCACCGACTGCGCCGGCTGGCAGGCAGCCTGTTGCTCGCCTGCCTGAGCCTTCCCGCCCTGGCCGCACCGCAACACGCGCTCACCCTGTACGACGAGCCGCCCAAGTACCCGGCCGACTTCAAGCACTTCGACTACGTCAACCCTGATGCGCCCAAGGGCGGCACCTTCCGCCAGTCCAGCTTCGGCGGCTTCGACAGCCTCAACCCGTTCATCAACAAGGGCGTGCCGGCCGAGAACATCGGCATCATCTACGACACCCTGATGCGTCAGAGCCAGGACGAGCCATTCACCGAATACGGCCTGGTTGCCGGCAAGATCGAGAAAGCACCCGACAATAGCTGGGTACGCTTCTACCTGCGCCCGGAAGCCCGCTTCCATGACGGCCACCCGATGCGTGCCGACGACGTGGTGTTCACCTTCAATGCCCTGATCAAGGACGGTGCGCCGCTGTACCGCCAGTATTATGCCGACGTCGCCGAAGTGGTCGCCGAAGACCCGCTGAAAGTGCTGTTCAAGTTCAAGCACAAGAACAACCGCGAGCTACCGCTGATTCTCGGCCAGTTGCCGGTACTGCCCAGGCACTGGTACGAAAACCGCGATTTCAACCGCGGCAACCTGGAAATCCCGCTGGGCAGCGGCCCGTACAAGGTCGCCGAAGTCAAGGCCGGGCGTTCGGTGCGCTACGAACGGGTCAAGGACTACTGGGCCAAGGACCTGCCGATCAACCGCGGCTTCTACAACTTCGACGTCATGACGTTCGACTCCTACCGTGACACCACCGTCGCCCTCGAGGCCCTCAAGGCCGGGGCCTTCGACTATGGCCTGGAAGTCAGCGCAAAAAACTGGGCCACCGCCTACAACGTGCCCGCCGTGCGCGACGGCCGGCTGATCAAGGAAGAGCTGCCCAACGGCAACCCCACCGGCATGCAGGGCTTCATCTTCAACATCCGCCGCCCGGTATTCCAGGATGTGCGCGTGCGTCAGGCACTTAGCCTGCTGCTGGACTACGAATGGACCAACAAGCAGCTGTTCAACGGCGCCTACACCCGTACCGGCAGCTACTTCGACAACTCGGAAATGGCCGCTCGCGGCCTGCCCGGCCCTGGCGAGCTGAAGATTCTCGAACCGCTGCGCGGCAAAATCCCCGACCAGGTGTTCAGCGAAGCCTTCCACAACCCGGTCAGCGACGGCAGCGGCATGATCCGCGAGCAACAGCGCCAGGCCTACAAGCTGCTGCAGGAAGCCGGCTGGAAAATCGTCGACGACAAGATGGTCGACGCCCAGGGCAAGCCGGTGAGCATCGAATTCCTGCTCGCGCAGACCGAATTCGAACGCATTCTGCTGCCATTCAAGCGCAACCTCGCCGATCTGGGCATCGAGCTGAACATCCGCCGGGTCGACGTGTCGCAATACATCACCCGCCTGCGCTCGCGCGACTACGACATGATCGTCGGCGGCTACCCGCAGTCCAACTCGCCAGGCAACGAGCAACGCGAATTCTGGTCCAGTGCCGCTGCCGATAACCCAGGCAGCCGCAACTTCATCGGCCTGCGCGACCCGGCCATCGACCAGCTGGTGGACCAACTGATCAACGCCGACTCGCGGCAAAGCCTGATCGACCACTGCCGCGCCCTCGACAGGGTGCTGCTGTGGGGCTATTACGTGATCCCCAACTGGCACATCAAGACCTGGCGCGTGGCCTACTGGAACCACATAGGCCACCCGGACGTCTCGCCCAAGTACGACATCGGCATCGACACCTGGTGGATCAAGCCCGGGGTAACCCCGGCCGTCAGCGAAGCCCCTGCAGACGAGGCCAACTAAGATGCTGGCCTACATCCTGCGCCGCCTGCTGCTGATCATCCCGACCCTGTTCGGCATCCTGATCATCAACTTCATCATCGTCCAGGCCGCCCCCGGCGGCCCGGTCGAGCAGATGATCGCCAAGCTCGAAGGCTTCGAAGGCGCCACCAGCCGCATTGCCGGCGGCGGTGCCGAAGTGTCCGTTGCCGGCTCCAACTACCGTGGCGCCCAGGGCCTGGACCCGGCACTGATCGCCGAGATCGAACGCATGTACGGCTTCGACAAGTCGCCGCCCGAGCGCCTGTGGATCATGATCAAGAACTACGCCCGGCTGGACTTCGGCGACAGCTTCTTCCGCGATGCCAAGGTCATCGACCTGATCCTCGAGAAGATGCCGGTGTCGATTTCGCTGGGGCTGTGGAGCACCTTGATCATGTACCTGGTGTCGATCCCGCTGGGCATCGCCAAGGCCGTGCGCCACGGCAGCCATTTCGACGTGTGGACCAGCTCGGCGATCATCGTCGGCTACGCCATCCCGGCGTTCCTGTTCGCCATCCTGCTGATCGTGCTGTTCGCCGGCGGCAGCTACTTCGACTGGTTCCCGCTGCGTGGCCTCACCTCCAACAATTTCGACGAACTGAGCACCACCGGCAAGGTGCTGGACTACTTCTGGCACCTGGTGCTGCCGATCACCGCGCTGGTCATCGGCAACTTCGCCACCATGACCTTGCTGACCAAGAACAGCTTCCTCGACGAGATCAACAAGCAGTACGTGGTCACCGCCAAGGCCAAGGGCCTGAGCCGGCCACGGGTGCTGTACGGCCATGTGTTCCGCAACGCCATGCTGCTGGTGATTGCCGGTTTCCCTTCGGCGTTCATCGGCATCTTCTTCACCGGCTCCTTGCTGATCGAGGTGATCTTCAGCCTCGACGGCCTCGGCCTGATGAGTTTCGAGGCGGCCATCAACCGCGACTACCCGGTGGTCTTCGGCACCCTGTTCATCTTCACCCTGCTGGGGCTGGTGGTGAAACTGATCGGCGACCTGACCTACACCCTGGTCGATCCACGCATCGACTTCGCCAGCCGGGAGCACTGACATGGCCTTGTCCCCCCTCAACCGCCGGCGCTTCGAGCGTTTCAAGGCCAACCGCCGTGGCTGGTGGTCGCTGTGGCTGTTCCTGATCCTGTTCGGCCTGAGCCTGGGCGCCGAGCTGATCGCCAACGACAAGCCGATTGCCGTGCGCTACGACGGCGCATGGTACTTCCCGGCCTTCAAGCGCTACCCGGAAACCACCTTCGGCGGCGAATTCCCGCTGGAAGCCAACTACAAGAGCCCGTACATCCGCGAACTGCTTGAGAAGAAAGACAGCTTCGTGCTTTGGGCGCCGATCCCGTTCAGCTACCAGAGCATCAACTACGACCTGCGCGTACCCGCCCCGGCCCCGCCCTCGGCGGACAACTGGCTGGGCACCGACGACCAAGGCCGCGACGTGCTGGCACGGGTGATCTACGGCTTCCGCATATCGGTGCTGTTCGCCCTGACGCTGACCCTGCTCAGTTCCATCGTCGGCGTGATCGCCGGCGCCCTGCAGGGCTTCTATGGCGGCTGGGTCGACCTGGCCGGGCAGCGCTTCCTGGAAGTCTGGTCAGGCCTGCCGGTGCTGTACCTGCTGATCATCCTGGCCAGCTTCGTGCAGCCCAACTTCTGGTGGCTGCTGGGCATCATGCTGCTGTTCTCGTGGATGAGCCTGGTGGACGTGGTGCGCGCCGAGTTCCTGCGCGGGCGCAACCTGGAATACGTGCGCGCCGCCCGCGCGTTAGGGATGCGCAACGGCGCGATCATGTACCGGCACATCCTGCCCAACGCCATGATCTCGACCATGACCTTCATGCCGTTCATTCTCACCGGCGCCATCGGCACCCTCACCGCCCTGGACTTCCTCGGCTTCGGCCTGCCGCCGGGCGCACCGTCGCTGGGCGAGCTGGTGGCCCAGGGCAAGTCCAACCTGCAGGCCCCATGGCTGGGCATAAGCGCCTTCGCCGTGCTGGCGCTGATGCTGAGCCTGCTGGTGTTCATCGGCGAATCCGCCCGCGATGCCTTCGACCCGAGGAAGTGACATGAGTGAACAGAACCTGATCGAAGTGCGCGACCTGTCGGTGGAGTTCGTCACCGGTGACCAGGCCCACCGCGTGGTGGACGGCATCAGCTTCGATATCCGCAAGGGTGAGACGCTGGCACTGGTGGGCGAGAGTGGCTCGGGCAAATCGGTCACCGCGCACTCGCTCCTGCGCCTGCTGCCCTACCCCCTGGCCCGCCACCCCAGCGGCAGCATCCGCTACGAAGGCAAGGACCTGCTGCAGCAGAACGAGAAGACCATGCAGCGCATTCGCGGCAACCGCATTGCGATGATCTTCCAGGAACCGATGACCTCGCTGAACCCGTTGCACTGCATCGAGAAGCAGATCAACGAAATCCTCCTGCTGCACAAAGGTCTGACCGGCAAGGAAGCAACCGCGCGCACCCTTGAACTGCTGGAGATGGTCGGCATTCCCGAGCCACGCAAGCGCCTGAAGGCCCTGCCCCACGAACTGTCCGGCGGGCAGCGCCAGCGGGTGATGATCGCCATGGCCCTGGCCAACGAGCCGGAGCTGCTGATTGCGGATGAGCCGACCACGGCGCTGGATGTGACCGTGCAGTTGAAGATTCTCGACCTGCTCAAGGAACTGCAGGCGCGTTTGGGCATGGCCCTGCTGCTGATCAGCCATGACCTGAACCTGGTGCGGCGCATCGCCCACCGCGTGTGCGTGATGCAGCGCGGGCAGATTGTCGAGCAGGCCGAATGCGCCAGGCTGTTCAGTGCACCGCAACACCATTACACGCAGATGCTGATCAATGCCGAGCCCAGCGGGCTGCCGGCGCACAACCCGGTGGGCGCGCCCTTGCTGGAGGTGGATGACCTCAAGGTGTGGTTCCCGATCAAGAAGGGCTTGCTGCGGCGCACGGTCGACCATGTGAAGGCGGTGGACGGGGTCAACTTCAGCTTGCCACAGGGGCAGACGCTGGGGATTGTCGGCGAGTCCGGGTCGGGCAAGTCGACTTTGGGTCTGGCGATCTTGCGGCTGATCTCCAGCCAGGGCGGCATTCGCTTCCATGGGCAGAACCTGGAAGGGCTGAACCAGAAGGCCGTGCGCCCGTTGCGCCGGGAAATGCAGGTGGTGTTTCAGGACCCGTTTGGCAGCCTGAGCCCACGCATGTGCGTGGAGGACATCGTCGGTGAAGGGTTGCGCATTCACCGCATCGGCACGGCGCAGGAACAGGAAGCTGCGATTATTGCGGCCCTGGAGGAAGTGGGGCTGGACCCGCGCACGCGGCATCGCTACCCACATGAGTTTTCCGGTGGGCAGCGCCAACGCATTGCGATTGCCCGGGCGTTGGTGTTGAAGCCGGCGCTGATCCTGCTGGACGAGCCTACGTCAGCGCTGGACCGCACGGTGCAACGGCAGGTGGTGGAGCTGCTGCGCAATCTGCAGCAGAAATACAACCTGACCTACCTGTTCATCAGCCATGACCTGGCGGTGGTCAAGGCGTTGAGCCACCAGTTGATGGTGATCAAGCACGGGCATGTGGTGGAACAAGGGGATGCGCAGGCGATCTTCCATGCACCGCAGCATCCGTATACCCGGCAGTTGCTGGAGGCGGCGTTTCTGGAGGTGGATGCGGCCAGTTAGCTTTTGTGCGGCAAGCCAGCTCCCACAAGGTCACCACAGACTTCAAGACCTGCACAGCGCCTGTGGGAGCGGGCGTGCCCGCGAAGAGGCCCGCGAGCAATCTTCGGATCTGATGGATGAGCCGAGCTGGGCATGATGCGCTGAGAATGGCCGCTTACACGCTCGAAGTACCGCGCCAAAGGCCTATATGCATGTAGACCTTTGGCGCAAGCATGGAAGACAGATATGAACATCTCACCTTCACTTCGCAACACACCCATCGGCCCGATGCTAAAACACTGGCGCGTGCTGAACCGGGTCAAACAGCTGCATGCCGCGCAGATGTTCGGGGTGTGCCAGTCGACCATTTCTCGCTGGGAGTCGGGCGTGCAGGACGCCGAGCCCGAGCAGCGAGCGCGTATCGAAGCCTTGCTCAAAGCCAGGCTCAGCAGTGCCGCGGACCACGCACTGGCGCGCCTTGTGTCGGGCAGTTCGCAACCTGTGCACCTGGTGTGCGACCTCACCCACCGCCTGCTGGCCTGCTCATCTTCCCGCGAGGCTGAGTTCAGTGTGCCCGTCAGTGACTTGCTGGGTGTCTCGCTGTGGCCATTCGCAACAGAGGAAATCGCCAGCCAGGAACAGCGCTTGGCAGGCATCGGCTGGCGCGACAACCTGGCCTCCCCGGCGCTGGAGTTCTCCACCGGCACAAATGACTCGGCAGTGGTGCCCATCCAGCACAGCCTGTGCCGGTGGACCCGATTCACACTGTCGGATGGGTCGACTGCCAGGCTGGTCGAAACCCTGGCGCATATTTAATGCGTGGACGCCGGCAAACGGCGAGCCGATGATTTACCTCTGCAACAGCAAGAGGTCACCCGTCGTGCCGAATCACAACCTTCATGGAAAACTCGAATTCCTGCGCCAAGCCGAAAAGCTCAAGAGCGTGACACGCAGTGCCCACACGTCGACAGGCCGGCGGGAAAGCACGGCCGAGCACAGTTGGCGGCTGGCGTTGCTGGCGCTGGTGTTCGAGGAAGAACTGGGTGATGTCGATATCTGCAAGGTGCTCAAGCTGTGCCTGGTTCATGACCTTGGGGAAGCGTTGAGTGGCGATGTTCCTGCGCCTGAAGCGCAGGCAACGCCAAACAAGAGCATGAGTGAACGACAGGACCTCATCTCCATGACCTCGATGCTCGAACCCTCGATGCAGGACAACATCGTTGCCCTGTTCGACGAGTATGAAGCGGCGGACTCGCCAGAAGCCAAAGTGGTCAAGGCACTGGACAAGATCGAAACCATCCTGCAGCACACCCAAGGCGATAACCCGCCTGGCTTCGACTACGCGTTCAACCTGGAATATGGCCGCCGCTATACCGATGCCTTACCGTTTCTGGCCTCCTTGAGGCGCACACTCGATGAAGAAACACGCAAACGCATGGCCCGCTAGCGCGGTCTTTGTGGGAGCGGCCTTGTGTCGCGAAAGGCCCCTCCCACAGGGATAGCGGGCGTTCGTGAGACCGGTGCCAACTGGGCAATAGCCCACAGCACTTCCAGCACCAGGACACCCCAGATCAGCGCTGAGGCGCCATTGACCAACGCATACACCTGCCACGCCGAAAACAGCACCCTCCCCGCCGCATCGTAACGACCAAACCGATACTCAGGGTGGCGAATCCGCAACCACGCCCACACGCACACAATCGACCCCATCAGGTTGGCCATCATGACGTGCATCGCTCCAAACAGCGGAATTTCACCCGCCAGCCCAAACGTGTCATGCAGCCCACTCAACCACCCATGCAACAGGGCAAAACTCCAGGGTGTCGCAAAGCCGATGGTAACCACCAGATCATAAATACCACTGGCCCGCACCAGCTTGCGATACTGCGTGTCACTCCACATGTCCACTGCCCTCTCAATCAACGAAGGCTGCAGCCTAAAGCCTGGAGTACGCTCCAAGGTCAAGCCCGAGGAAGAGCATCAACGCAAGTATCGGATTTTCTATAACTCAGCCTTGTTATCAGTTTTTTTGACAACAATCGTCTTCCATCATCAGCCGGATCGGGCATAAATTCTCAACCGTCAACTCCCAGCACCAACGGTAGAGCCCATGTCCAGCCCACAGAACCAGCCCGCCTCCCCTGCCTTGGCCACTCTGATCCAGCGCTCCGGCCTGCCCAGCCCAACGCTGAGCGAAGCGCAGGCACACACCGTGCTGCAGGCCCACTACGGCCTTGCCGGTAACCTTTCGGTACTGGGCAGCCAGCAAGACCTGAACTTCCGTGTGAGCACACCGCAGGGTGGCTATGTGCTGAAGGCCTGCCACGGCAGCTATGCCCAGCTGGAACTGGAAGCGCAACACGCCGCCCTGGCCTTCCTGCGCGATCAAGGTTTGCCGGTACCTGCCGTGCGCGCAGCGCACAACGGCACGGGATTGCTGGACCTGGACATTGACGCGCAACCACTGCGCCTGCGCCTGCTCGATTACATCGAAGGCCAACCGTTGACCCGCCTCAAGCACATGGAGCCACGCCTGATGGCTGAACTGGGCGGGCTCTGTGCGAAGCTGGACAAGGCGCTTGCCGATTTCGATCACCCAGGCCTGGCGCGCACCCTGCAATGGGACCCGCAGCATGCCCAGGCACTGATCGATCACCTGCTGCCGGTGCTGCAGGACAGCGGGCAGCGCGCCCGCATCGAACACGCCACCCGCCAGGCCTGCGAGCGTCTGATGCCGCTGGTTGATCAACTGCCAAGCCAGGCCGTGCATCTGGACATCACCGACGACAACACCGTGTGGGCCCGTGATGCCCAGCGCCAGTGGCAACTGCAAGGGGTGATCGATTTCGGTGACCTGCTGCGCACCTGGCGCATCGCCGACCTGTCGGTGACCTGCGCTGCGCTGCTGCACCACGCCGAGGGTGACCCACTGCGCATCCTGCCTGCAGTGCAGGCCTACCAGGCGCTCAACCCACTGAGCGAAGCCGAACTGCGGGCGCTGTGGCCACTGGTGCTCAACCGCGCCGCCGTACTGGTGCTGAGCAGCGAGCAGCAGCTCGCCGTCGACCCCGGCAACCAGTACACCCGCGACAACATCGCCCATGAATGGGAAATCTTCGACACGGCCACCGCCGTACCTTTCGCGTTGATGGAAGCGGCCATCCTGCAAGCTGCGGGCCTGCACCCCGCCACGCCGGACCTGAGCGGCTGCGCCCCCCTGCTCCCTGAACTGAAAGGGCAGCCAGTGACACGGGTCGACCTGGGCGTACTCAGCGTGCATTGCGAGGCGGGCAACTGGGAACAACCGGGCTTCGACCAGCACCTGCTGACCACGCAACCGGCCCCGGCCTGCAGCCTGCATGGGCAGTATCGCCTGTCGCAAACCCATATCGACCGCCCTGAAGAGCCCGCCACCTGCGCCCTGGGCGTCGAGCTGCACGTGCCCAACGGCAGCCTGGTGCAAGCGCCAGATACCGGCACCTGGCAGCGCCATGGCGACGGCCGTGGCTGCCTGCGCAGCGCGCACTGGGCCTTGTGGCTACAGGGCCTGGAAGACGCGCCGGCAGATGGCCAGACCGTGGAAAAAGGCCAGTCGCTGGGCAGCAGTTGTGGCTTCCTCAGTGTGCAGCTGTGCCTGGATAACGGCATCCAGCCGCCGTTCTTCGCCACCCCGTCCCAGGCGACCGCCTGGCTGGCCCTGTGCCCGTCGCCAGATGCGCTGCTGGGCTTCGACTGCAACGCCGAGCCGCTCCCTGACCCGCAGGCCCTGCTGGCCCGCCGCGACGCCAGCTTCGCTCGCTCACAGAAGCACTACTACGCCCAACCACCACACATCGAACGCGGCTGGCGCAACTACCTGATCGACATGCAGGGCCGCTCGTACCTGGACATGCTCAACAACGTCGCGGTACTGGGCCACGGCCACCCGCGCATGGTCGCCGAGTCGGCGCGGCAATGGTCGCTGCTGAACACCAACTCGCGCTTCCATTACGCGGCCATCAGCGAGTTCTCCGAACGCCTGCTGGCGTTGGCGCCCGAAGGTTTCGACCGGGTGTTCATGGTCAACAGCGGTACCGAAGCCAACGACCTGGCGATTCGCCTGGCCTGGGCCTACAGCGGCGGGCGCGACCTGCTCAGCGTGCTGGAGGCCTACCACGGCTGGTCGGTGGCCACCGATGCCATTTCCACTTCCATCGCCGACAACCCGCAGGCCCTGGAAACCCGCCCGGACTGGGTGCACCCGGTCGAGGCGCCGAACACCTTCCGCGGCCGCTTCCGTGGCGCCGACAGCGCCACCGACTACCTGCGCGACGTCGACACCAAGCTGGCCGACCTTGACGCCCGTGGCCGCCAGTTGGCGGGCATCATCTGCGAGCCGGTGTACGGCAATGCCGGTGGTATTTCGTTGCCGGCCGGTTACCTGCGCGAAGCCTATGCCAAAGTCCGTGCGCGGGGCGGCGTGTGCATCGCCGACGAGGTACAGGTCGGTTATGGCCGCCTGGGCGAGTACTTCTGGGGCTTCGAGGAACAGGGTGTGGTGCCCGACATCATCACCATGGCCAAGGGCATGGGCAACGGCCAACCGCTGGGCGTAGTCATCACCCGCCGCGAGATCGCCGAAGCACTGGAAGCCGAGGGCTACTTCTTCTCCTCGGCCGGTGGCAGCCCGGTCAGTTGCCGCATCGGCATGGCGGTGCTGGATGTAATGCAGGAAGAAGGCCTGTGGGACAACGCCCGCGACACCGGGCGCTATTTCAAGGCACGCCTGCAGGCACTGGTCGACAAGCACCCGCTGGCCGGCGCGGCGCATGGTTCGGGCTTTTACCTGGGGCTGGAAATGGTGCGCGACCGCACAACCCTGGAGCCGGCCACCGAGGAAACCATGGCCCTGTGCAACCGCCTGCGTGACCTGGGCATCTTCATGCAGCCGACCGGTGACTACCTGAACATCCTCAAGATCAAGCCTCCGATGTGCACCAGCCGGGCGAGCGTGGACTACTTTGTCGACAGCATCGACCGGGTGCTCTCCGAGGGCCTGTAAGGAATTGCGCAGCTGGCCGAGGAGTGTTCATACTTTTCGGCCACAACGCTTCCTCGTCATCAGGTTTTCTGACAATGGCCTTTACCAGCGACTCCCTGGCAATCTTCCTCGCGGTGCTGGAGGCAGGCTCGTTCTCCGCTGCCGCCCGCAAGCTGGGCCGTGTACCTTCGGCCGTGAGCATGGCCATCGCCCAACTGGAAGCGGAGCTGGACCTACCGCTGTTCGACCGGGCCACGCGCAAAGCCTTGCCCACCAGTGCCGCCCTGGCGCTGGAGCCCCAGGCCAGGCAGGTGATCTGCCAGCTCAACCTGCTCGACGCCCAGGCCCTGCAACTGCACAAGGGCCTGGAAAAGCGCCTGACCATCGCCATGGCCCCCGAGCTGCAGACAGGCCCCTGGAGCCAGCCACTGGAAACCCTCGCCCAGGAATTTCCCAGCCTGGAAATCGAGGTGCGCTCGGCCACCCAGGCCGAAGCCATCCGCCTGCTGCATGACGGCAGTGTGCAATTGGCGCTGGTCTTCGAACGGCCCGGTATCGACGAGCGCGAGTCGTTCCTGGAGGCCGGCAGCCAGTTGCTGGTGGCCGTTGCCTCGCCCCGCCATCCGGCCGGTCAGAACAGCGGCACGCCGTTGCCGGAAGAGGCGTTCGCCGAACAGCGGCAAATCATCGTGGCTTCGGGCAAGGCCACCGGGTCGGACCCGCGCATGGTGCTGTCGCGGCGCATCTGGCTGACCGACAGCTACCTGGCTACGCTGGACCTGGTGCAATCGGGGCTCGGTTGGGCCTACCTGCCGCAGCCGTTGGTCGAGCCTTTGATTGCTTCGGGCGCGCTGGCGGAGGTGCGCTTCGACAACATGGCCAGCCGGTTGCGCTTGTGGGTCGACATCATCTGGGTCAAGCCGCGCCCGCTGGGGCTGGGTGCACGGCGTTACCTGGAAGTCATGCGCCAGCTGTTCGAGAAGGAACCACCGAGGGCCTGATGCCCCCTCGCGGGAGTAACTGTACTGCTCAGGCTTCCTGGGTTTGCACCCTCCCTGTGGGAGCGGGTTCNNAGCCGGTGCCATGCACCGTGTCACATTCTTCGCGGGTAAACCCGCTCCCACAAGGTGGGCGTGAACCCGGACTATGCAGCAGGTGCCACCAGCCTGTACCCCACCCCTGCCTCGGTGATGATGAACCGCGGCGCCGTCGGGTCATCGCCCAGCTTCTGTCGCAGGTGCCCGACCACGATCCGCAGGTAATGGGTGTCATCCACATGGGTAGGCCCCCAGATATCCTTGAGCAGCTGCTGCTGGGTAATCACCCGCCCCGGGTGCCCGGCCAGCTGCGCCAGCAGCGCATACTCCTTGCGCGTCAACGCCACTTCCACGCCATCCAGGGTCACCCGGCGAAAGGCAAAGTCCACGGTCAGCGGCCCAAAACTGGCCGCCACTTCCGAGCCACCCGCCTGCGGCACCTGGCGCAGCAAGGCACGCACCCGCGCCAGAAACTCCTGAATGCCAAACGGCTTGGTTACATAGTCGTTGGCACCGCCATCCAGCGCATCGACCTTCTGCAGCTCACTGGCACGCACCGACAACACCATTACCGGCACCGCGCTCCATTCGCGCAGGTCACGCAACACCTGCTGGCCGTCCATATCCGGCAGGCCAAGGTCGAGCACCACCAGGTCCGGCTTGCCCAAAGCGGCCTGGGCCAGCCCTTGCGCACCTGTGGCGGCCTCGAGCACCTTGTAGCCTTGGGAGGCCAAGCTGATGCGCAGGAACTTGCGGATCTGCGGTTCATCGTCGATGACCAGGAGGGTGGCGGACTGACTCATGGGGTTTCGCTTTCGGCTTCAGGTTGAGGGGGCAGCGGCAAGCATAAAGTGATGCTGGTGCCCTGGCCATCGATGCCTTCGCCCACCAGGATCTGCCCGCCATGGGCGCCGATCATGCCCTGGCAGATCGCCAGGCCCAGGCCGGTGCCCTGCCCACCGCGGTCGCCGCGGGCGGCGGTGTAGAACATGTCGAAGATCTTCTCGCGGTCGGCCACGGGAATGCCGGGGCCCTGGTCGCTGACGGCGAAGCGCAACTGGGCGTCCTGCACCGACACCTGCAACTCCAGCCGGCCATTGTCTGGCGAGAAACGCGCGGCATTTTCCAGCACGTTGACCAGTGCCTGCTCGATCAACGCCGCATGCACGAACAGCAACGGCAGCTCGGCCGGCACGTCGGTGTGCACGCGCAGCGGTGCCAGCACCACGCGCAGGCGGTTGAGCGCGCTGCCGACGATGTCGGCCGGGGCCACCCAGTCGCGGGCCAGCTTGAGGCCGCCGTGGCCCAGGCGGGTCATGTCGAGCAGGTTCTGGATGTAGCGGTCGAGGCGTTCGGCCTCGTTGCGGGTGCCCTCCAACAGTTCGCGACGGTCTGCAGCGGGAATCGCCTCGCCCAACGCCAACAGGCTGTCGATGCTGCCACGCATGGCGGTCAGCGGGGTACGCAAGTCGTGGGAAACGGACGCGAGCAAGGCGCTGCGCAGTTGCTCGGTTTCGCCATGCAGGCGCGCGGCCTCCAGCTGTTCAGCCAGCCGGGCGCGGGCCAGGGCCTGGGCCAGTGGCTGACCGAGGGCGGTGAGCAGGCGCCGGCGCGGGTCGCTGAGCGGCTGGCCGGAGCGTGGGCGCACACCGAGCAATGCCAGAGGCTGTTCATCCACCGCCAGCGGCCACCACCACCAGCGGCCATTGGGCAGGGTGTCGCTGCCATGCCCGGCGGCCTGGACATGCTGCCAGGCCCACTCTGCGGCCGCGCGCTCATTATCGCTAAAGGCATGGGCTTCGCCGCTGACCACCTGCAACTGGCCTTCGACATTGCGCTCCAGCAGGCACACCTGCATGTCCTGCCAGCCGTCCAGATGCTGGCCGGCGGCGTTGAACACCGCCTGGCGGTCGGTGGCCACGGTCAGCCGGCGCGAAAGGTCGAGCAGCTGGCTGGTCTGCGCCTGGGTCTCGCGCAGTGCCTGCAACTGGCGGCGCTGGCGGGCGGCCAGGTTGCCGGTGAGCGCGGCCATCAACAGGAAGAACACCAGGGTCAGCACGTCTTCTTCGCGCTGGATCCTGAACGAAAGGTTGGGTGGGATGAACAGAAAATCGTAGGTCAGGAACGACAGCACCGCACAGGCCAGCGCAGGCCCCAGGCTGCTGCGCACCGCCACCAGCAACACCGCGGCCAGGAACACCAGCGAGATGTTGGGCAAGGCCAGCACACTCGACACCGCCCAGGCCAGGCCCGCGGCCATGACCGTGGCCAGCAGCGCCAGCAGGTAATGGCGCCAGACCCACACCCGCCGCACGGCCGAACGTGGCGCTTGCGGCTGCACGTCGCGGTCCAGCACGTTGATTTCCAGGCCGTGGCTTTCGCGCAGCAGCCGCGTGGCCACACCGGCACCGAACAGGCGCCGGCGCAGGCGGTCGCGAGACTGCCCGACCAGCACCAGACTGGCCCGCCGCTCGGCGGCGTGCTGGATCAGCGTGCGTACCACTTCGCCGGCGCGCAGCAGCACCACCTCCCCGCCCAGGCGTTCGGCCAGTTGCTGGGCAGCTTGCAGGCGCTGGCGCGCAGCTTCGTCGCGCAGGCGGCCGTTGTCCACATGCACCAGGCTCCAAGGCAGGTGGCGGCGCTGGGCCACACGGCTGGCATGACGCACCAGGCGCTCTGCCTGGTCGTCGCCATCCACGCCCACCAGCAAGCGCCCTCGCAGGGCCGGGGCTTCCTGGCCGCGTTGGCGATAGCCGTGGGCCAGGTCGGCATCCACCTGGGCCGCAGCGGTCTGCATGGCCAGCTCGCGCAGGGCGGTAAGGTTGGTTTGCGAGAAGAACGCATCGATGGCGGCCCGCGCCTGCTCGGGCACGTACACCTTGCCTTCGCGCAGGCGTTCGAGCAGTTCACGGGGTGGCAGGTCGATCAGCACCAGCTCGAAGGCTTCCTGCAGCACCCAGTCCGGCAGGGTTTCGCGCACCTGCACGCCGGTAATGTCGCGGACCTTGTCGTTGAGGCTTTCCAGGTGCTGGACGTTGACCGTGGTGTACACATCGATGCCGGCGGCGAGCAGTTCCTGTACGTCTTGCCAGCGTTTGGCGTGGCGGCTGCCAGGGGCATTGGTGTGGGCCAGTTCGTCGACCAGCACCAAGGCCGGGGCGGCCTTGAGCAGGCCGTCGAGGTCCATTTCTTCGAGGGTGACGCCGCGGTACTGGCTGCGCAGCAGGGGCTGCTGGTGAAGGCCGCCAAGCAGGGCTTCGGTTTCGGCGCGGCCATGGGTTTCCACCACCCCGGCCAGCACCTGCACACCCTGGCGTTGCTGGGCGTGGGCGGCCTGGAGCATGGCGAAGGTCTTGCCGACGCCGGGGGCGGCGCCAAGGAATACCTTCAACCGGCCCCGGCCGGATCGCGGGAGGGTAGCCAACAGCGCATCTGCGCGGGCGGAGTCACTCATCTTTCATCCTTTGCCATTTCCAGCAAGCAGCAAATCCAGGGACCATCACCGTACCTGTGGGAGCGGGTTCACCCGCGAATGCAGTAGTAGCGCCACCGACGCATTCGCGGGTAAACCCGCTCCCACAGGGTCCCTGCCAGCCCCTCAAGCCATCTATCAATGGCTGAGGTTTTCCAAGGCCTGGTTCAAGGCCAGCACATTGACCACCGGCGGGCCGATCAATGGGTGGAGGGTGGCCTCTTCCAGCAAGCCTTGCAAGCGCTCCGCCGGCAATTGCCGTGCCGCCGCCACCCGAGGGATCTGGTAGGCCACGGCCTCCGGCGGCAGGTGCGGGTCGAGGCCGCTGCCCGAGGTGGTCAGCAGCGCCTGGGGCACCGGCCCCTGCTGCGCCTGGTACAACGCAGCCGCATCGCCCTTGACCCGCTCGGCCAGCGCCGGGTTGCTCGGCGACAGGTTGCTGGCGCTGCTGGCCACGGTGGCGTAGGCGCCCGCCGACGGGCGCGGGTGGAACCAGCCATCACCCTGGAAGTCCTGGGCGATCAGCGCCGAACCGCGCACCTGGCCCTGGTCGTCGCGCACCAGGCTGCCGTTGGCCTGGCTCGGGAAAGCGACCTGGGCAATGCCGGTCACTGCCAGCGGATACAGCGCGCCAGTCACCAGGGTCATCAACAAGGCCAGGCTCAGCGCCGGGCGTACATAAGCATTCATGGTGGCCTCCTCAGACCAGGTGCAGGGCATTGAGCAGCAGATCGATCAGCTTGATCCCGGCAAACGGCACGACAATGCCGCCCAGCCCGTAGATCAACAGGTTGCGCCGCAGCAGGTGCGCCGCGCTGGCCGCCTGCACCCGCACACCGCGCAGCGCCAGCGGGATCAGCACGATGATGATCAGCGCGTTGAACACGATGGCCGACAAAATCGCACTCTGCGGGCTGGCCAGGTGCATCAGGTTGAGCACGCCCAACTGCGGGTAGATGGCAGCGAACAGCGCCGGCAGGATGGCGAAGTACTTGGCCACATCGTTGGCGATGGAGAAGGTGGTCAGCGCGCCGCGAGTCACCAGCAACTCCTTGCCGACCTGCACCACGTCCAGCAGCTTGGTCGGGTCGCTGTCCAGGTCGACCATGTTGGCCGCCTCGCGCGCGGCCTGGGTGCCGTCGTTCATGGCCATGCCCACGTCAGCCTGGGCCAGTGCCGGGGCGTCGTTGGCACCGTCGCCGCACATGGCCACCAGGCGGCCGTCGTTCTGCTCATGGCGGATGCGTGCCAGCTTCTTCTCTGGCGTGGCCTCGGCCAGCACGTCATCCACGCCGGCCTCGGCGGCGATGGCGGCGGCGGTCAGCGGGTTGTCGCCGGTCACCATCACCGTGCGGATGCCCAGTTTGCGCAGCTCGGCAAAGCGCTCGCGGATGCCGGGCTTGACCACGTCCTTGAGGTGGATCACGCCGAGCAGGCGCTTGTCGAGGCACACCAGCAATGGTGTACCGCCGCTCTGGGCGATGCGCTCCACTTCACGGGCCAGTGCCTGAGGCATTTCCAGGCGTTGCATGCCGACAAACGCCAACACGGCATCCACGGCGCCCTTGCGGTAGCGGTGCTGCTGCAAGTCGATGCCCGACAGGCGCGTCTCGGCGCTGAAGGCCACGGCCTCGAACTGCCCGGTGGACGGTTCGACGAAGTCGTGCAACTGACGCAGGTACTCGACGATCGACTTGCCCTCGGCGGTGTCGTCCGCCAGCGAGGCCAGCAAGGCGCCCTCCCCCAGCTCGCGGGGGGTGATGCCCGGTGCGGCGTGCAGCGCGCTGCAACGGCGGTTGCCGAAGGTGATGGTGCCGGTCTTGTCGAGCATCAGTGTATGCACGTCACCGGCCGCTTCCACCGCGCGGCCCGAGCGGGCGATAACGTTCAACCGCACCAGCCGGTCCATGCCGGCGATACCGATGGCCGACAGCAGGCCGCCGATGGTGGTGGGGATCAGCGTCACCAGCAGCGCAGCGAGAAAGATCAGCGGCAAGCTGCCACCCACGAAGTGGGCGAACGGCTGCAAGGTCACCACCACGATCAGGAAGATCAGGGTCAGGCCAATCAGCAGGATGTCGAGGGCGATCTCGTTCGGGGTCTTCTGCCGCTTGGCGCCTTCGACCAGGGCAATCATGCGGTCGAGGGTCGATTCGCCCGGGTTGCTGGTGATGCGGATCAACAGCCAGTCGGAGACCAGCCGGGTATTGCCGGTCACCGCCGAGCGGTCGCCGCCGGATTCGCGGATCACCGGCGCGGACTCGCCGGTAATGGCGGCCTCGTTGACCGCAGCGATGCCTTCAAGCACCTCACCGTCACCGGGGATCATTTCGCCGGCCACCACGCGCACCACATCGTCCTTGCGCAGCGCGCTGGCGGCGACGGTCTCGTAGCTGCCATCGCGCTTGCGACGCTGGGCAGTCAGGCCCTGGCTGCCAGCCTTGAGGCTGTCGGCGCGGGCCTTGCCACGGCCTTCGGCCAGGGCCTCGGCGAAGTTGGCGAACAGCACGGTGAACCACAGCCACAGGGCGATCTGCACGGCCACGCCGGTGCTCACACCGCTGTCAGGGGCAAAGCACAGGACAGTGGTCAGCACAGCAGTCAGGGCGACTACCAGCATCACCGGCGAGCGCTTGAGTTGCCGCGGGTCGAGCTTGACGAAGGCCTGTACCAGCGCCGGGCGCCACAACGCGGCGAAGCGGGTCTGGTCCTTGGCACTGTGCCGGGCTTGTACTTCAGGAATGGGCATGTTCATGGTCGGTCCTCAAAAACCCAGACTCAAGTGTTCGGCGATCGGCCCAAGGGCCAGGGTTGGCAGGAAAGTCAGGCCACCGACCAGCAGGATGGTGACCAGCAGCAGGCCGGTGAACAGCGGGCCATGGGTGGGGAAGCTGTTCAGGCCCTGGGGCGCGCTTTTCTTCGCCGCCAGGCTGCCGGCCAAGGCCAGCACCGGCAGGATGTAGCCGAAGCGGCCGACCAGCATGGCCAGGCCGATCATCAGGTTGTGGAACACCGTGTTGGCACCAAAGCCGGCGAAGGCCGAGCCGTTGTTGGCCGTACCGGAGGTGTAGGCGTACAGCAGCTGGCTGAAGCCATGCGCACCCGGGTTGCTGACCGCACCCGCCGGGCCTGGCAGGCTGGCGGCGATGGCGCCGAGCACCAACACGCCGACCGGCATCACCAGCAGGGTCGCCACCAGCAACTGCACCTCGCGTGCCTGCAGTTTCTTGCCGAGGTATTCCGGGGTGCGGCCGATCATCAGCCCTGCCAGGAACACTGCGATGAGCACGAACAGCAGCATGCCGTACAGCCCGGCGCCAACGCCGCCAAAGATCACCTCACCGACCATCATGTTGACCATTGCCACCATGCCGGTCAGCGGGTTGAGGCTGTCGTGCATGGCATTGACCGAGCCGTTGGAAGCGGAAGTGGTAGTCACCGTCCACAGCACCGAACCGGTGGTGCCGAAGCGGCTTTCCTTGCCCTCCATGGGGGCGCTTTGCTGTACCTGCGCGCTCTCGAGGGCCGGGTTGGGCTGGTGCTCGGACCACAACGCCGTGCTGCCGCCGATCAGGAACAGGGCAAGCATGCAGGCGAGGATGGCGCGGCTCTGGCGCAGGTCCTTCACGTAGTGGCCAAAGGTGAACACCAGCGCCACCGGAATGAGGATGATCGAAGCCACCTCGAACAGGTTGCTCCAGGCCGTGGGGTTTTCGAACGGGTGCGCCGAGTTGACGCCGAAGAAGCCACCGCCATTGGTGCCCAGTTGCTTGATGGCGATCTGGCTGGCGGCCGGGCCCAGCGGGATGGTCTGTTCGGTGCCTTGCAGAGTGACCGCATGGGCGTAGTCGGCCAGGGTTTGCGGCACACCTTGCCACACCAGCAACAATGCCAGCAGCAGGCACAGCGGCAGCAGGCCGTAGAGGGTGGCGCGGGTCATGTCGACCCAGAAGTTGCCCAGTGTCGTCGCGCTGCGCCGGGCAATGCCACGGCACAGCGCGACCAGCACGGCCAGGCCGGTGGCAGCGCTGACGAAGTTCTGCACGGTCAGGCCGAGCATCTGGCTCAGGTAGCTGACCGACGCCTCACCGCTGTAGGCCTGCCAGTTGGTGTTGGTGACGAAGCTGACCGCGGTGTTGAACGCCAGCGACCATTCCTGGCCGGGCAGATGCTGCGGGTTGAATGGCAGGTAGCCCTGTAACAGCAGCACCGTGAACAGCAGCAGGAACCCGGCCAGGTTGAAGGCCAGCAGGGCCAGGGTGTACTGCTGCCAGTTCTGTTCCTGGCCGGCGCGCACGCCTGCCAGCCGGTAGCAGGCCTGCTCGACCGGGCCCAGCACGGGCGACAGCCAGGTGCGCTGGCCTTCCATGACCTTGAAGTAGAACCGCCCGAGCCAGGGTGCCGGTAGCAGCACGATGGCGAAAAATGCCAGGAGCAAGGCGAAGTCGTAACTGTGCATGGCCGCTCCCTAGCTGCGATCGGCGCGCAGCAGCGCCACCAGCAGATAAAACGCCAATGCCACTGCCAGCAGCAGTGACAGCCCGTCGAGCATGTTCATGTGTGGTTCTCCCCGTGGTGCGGCTTGGGCCGCTTTGGGGAAATTGTCCGAGGGAGGGGCGTAAAGGGGCGAGATCGGGGGGTGGGGATGGGAATAAAGAAGGTGTAAAGATCAGGCTTTTCGGTTGTCGGTACCGGCCTCTTCGCGGCGGTTCGACGCGAAGAGGCCAGTACAGGTTACCGCTGGGGCGGCTGCTGCGCCGCGTTGCGGCTCCAGTCCAACAGCAGGCTGTAACCGACAGCCAGCAAGGTCGGCCCGATGAACAGGCCAATGAAGCCAAAGGCAATCAGACCGCCGAACACGCCCAGCAGCACGATCACCAACGGCAGGTTGCCGCCACGGCTGATCAGGTACGGTTTGAGCACGTTGTCCACGCCACTGATGATGAAGGTGCCCCAAACCCCCAGGAACACCGCCATGCCGTACTCGCCCTTCCATACCAGCCAGCCGGTGGCCGGGATCCAGGCCAGTGGCGGGCCCATGGGGATCAGGCTGAGCATGAAGGTGACCAGGCCCAGCACGATGGCCCCGGGCACACCGGCGATCAGGAAGCCGATCAACGCCAGCACGCCCTGCGCGGCGGCCGTACCGATCACCCCGTTGACCACTCGCTGCACCGTACCGGCCACCAGTTCCAGGTAGTACTCGGCGCGGTCGCCCATCAAGCGGTGCAGCAAGCGCAGGACGAATGCCGACAGGCGTGGGCCGTCGCGGTAGAAGAAGAACACGAACACCAGGCTCAGGGTCAGCTCCAGCACGCCGCTGCCGATCTGCGCGCTGCGCGCCAGCAACCAGTTGCCCACCTGCCCCAGGTGCGGTTTGACCGAGGCCAGCAAGGCTGCGCCCTGCTGGTCCAGCGATTGCCACCAGCTGACCAGGCGCTCGCCAACCAACGGGATACCACCCAGCCAGGCCGGTGCATCGGGCAGGCCGTCCACCTGCACGTCACGCACGAATGCCGTCGCATCGCGAATGTGATCGGCCAGGTTGAACCCCAACCACACCAGCGGCAACGCCACGATCAGGATCCAGGCGCTGGTCAGCAGGCTTGCCGCCAGGGTTTCGCGACCGCCCAGCACACGCGTCAGCAAGCGCATCAAGGGCCAGCTGGCAAAGGCCAGGATGGCCCCCCACAACAGCGCTGAAATGAACGGTGCCATTACCCACAGGCCGGCCCCCAGCAGCGCCAGCAGCAGAATCTGGACCAGCAAGCGGTCATTGTTAGCCATGGTGGTGCTCGTTCAACGGATCAGTTCAAGGTGCAGGCCGTCGGTAGGCGCGCTACCGACTTCCAGGCGGCCACTGCGTACCCCCGCCTTGACCAGCGCTTCGCGCCAGGCTTCGGCCTGGGCGCCACTGAGGCTGGCACGCAGGGTGCTGTCGAGGTTCAGGCTGCGGGCCAGCAGGTTCGCCCAGGTGTCTTGCGGCGCGGCCAGGTCAGGGTAGTCGAGCTTGCCGGTATCGCGCATTTCCCGCAGCACCGTGGCGGCGGTCGGCAGCAGTTCGCCCAGCGGGCTGCCGGCGACGAACTCTTCCACGTGCAGGTAGGCGCGGCGGTTGCCGCGGGTGACGCTGTACAGCGCGACCAGGGTGTCGGCCTGCTCCGCCGAGCGGCGCAGCAGGATGAACGCCTGCTGCTCGTCGCCGCCGTTGAGGCGGGCATTGCCGAACACATCATTGGCCCACAGGCTGGCCTCGCCGCAATCGCGGCCCTGGCACCAGAACAGCGGGTAGCCGCCGTCGCGCTGCAGTGCTTCGCGAGCGCTGGTGAAGGCTTCGCGGGCGGTACGTTCCACCGGCAGTTCATAGGTGACCGAGCTGACCTGGCCGCGGCTTTCGACCTTGTCCTCGACCCGCAGGCGGCCGCTGATCTTGCGCAGCGGGCCCATGGGGTAGACACGCTCCTGCTCCACGGCCGGGCGCTGGTCGACCACCTTGGCGTCCACCGGTACCGGCAGGCTACCGGCCCACAGCGCGGGGCTGGCGAACACCAGACAGGCAGCGAAGGCATTACGGATGGCTACAGGCGCGCTCATTGGCGACCCAGGCGGCGCTCAGCGCCGAGGTGAAGCTCCAGGATGTCTGGCAGTTGCATGGTTGTCTCCCTGTTCAACCCGCCAAGCCTCGACACTTGTCCGGTGCAAGTCAAGCAAAGCCAAAGAAGCGATTGAAACAGTCTGCGACAAGGGCCGCGCCCTGCTCATCGTTCAGGTGCAGGTGATGGCCACCGGGCAGCGTCACCTGCTCAAAGGGTAGCTGCTCCAGCAACCCGGTGTGGCGCACCAGCATGCCATCG
Source organism: Pseudomonas sp. SF2 (assembly GCF_036858055.1). Lineage (NCBI taxonomy): Bacteria > Pseudomonadati > Pseudomonadota > Gammaproteobacteria > Pseudomonadales > Pseudomonadaceae > Pseudomonas > Pseudomonas sp. SF2. The sequence continues at coordinate 72,471 of NZ_JAMBDI010000005.1, forward strand.
GCGGCCACCACCAGGCGCGCCGGGCAGCTTACCCGGCGCACATAGGCCATGGCCTGGGCCTCGCTCAGGCGCACTGGCGAAGGCAGGGTCAGGCGGCTGTCGCTGCGCCAACTGTAACCACCAGGCACCGGCATCAGGCCTCGCTGGGCCAGCAGCTCGGCTGCCTCGCGGCTGACCGCGACCATGCCTTTCATGCGTGCCTGCACGCCCTGCTCCAGGGTCGTGTACACCGACTTGCGCTTGCCATCCAGGCGCAACTGGGCCTGCAGGGCCATGCCCAGCCGCTCACCGGCGTCCTGCTCGGCGCCAGTCGGCGGGATGACGCCGTCGATCAGGGCCAGATGGCTGACCCGCTCCGGCAACGCACCAGCCAGTTGCACCGAAATGATTGCCCCCAGCGAATGGCCCAGCAGGGCGAAACGTTGCCAACCCAGCTGCTCGGCCACCCGCAGCACGTCATGGGCGTAGTCGGCCAGGGCATAGCCGGCGCCGAGCGGCCGGTGCTCCGAGTAACCATGCCCGGCCAGGTCCAGGGCGACGATGCGCAGGCCTTTGAGCTGCGGCGCCAGGCGGGCGAAGCTGTTGGCGTTGTCCAGCCAGCCATGCAGGGCGATCACCGGCAACCCGTCCTCAGGGCCGAACAGGTGCGCCGCCAGTTCGATATGCCCCAGGCTCAGGCGAATTTCCTCGACCTGCGCGCTCATGCCTGGCTCCAGCGGTCGAACAGGCCCTTGATCAGGCTGGCGGTGTCGGTTGGCCGCTCCAGCGGGAACATGTGTCCACCCGGCACGCTGTGGAATTCGCCCTTGGGCATGCCGCGTACGGCCAAGGTGTGGTGGTGGCGAATGACGTTGCTGCGCTCGCCGCGAACCATGGCCAGTGGCACCTGCAACTGCCGCGCAGGTGCAGGGCTGGTATGCGGGATGCTGCGGTAGATGCTGATTTCCGTGGCCGGGTCGAAGCGCAACTGCAGCCCCTGCTCCTTCGCCTGCAGGCCGTGCTCTATGTAGGCATCGAGGCAGTCGGGGTCGAAATGGCGGAACAGTGACTTGCCGGCAAAATAGTCCCGGGCGCTGTCGCGGTCATTGAAGGTTTCGCGGCGCCCCAGGGTGCGGCCAGCCGGGGTGATGCGGTCGATGAAGCCGAAGCGCTTGGCGGTGCGCAGCAGCCACTGGTCGGCGCGGGTGAGCACCGGCGAGTCGAGCATCACCACGCCACGGTAGTACTCGGGGCAGCGCAAGGCGGCGTGCAGGTGCAACACCCCGCCCAGCGAATGGCCGACACCCCATACCGGCTGGTCCTGCCGGGCCAGGTGGTGCAACAGTTCGTCGACCAGGCTCTGCCAGTTGTCGTCCACCGGAAAGCGCGGATCGTGCCCGTGCTGGGCCAGGTGCTGCACCTGATAGTCCGGTGCCAGGGCAGCGAACAGCTTGCCGTAGGTGGCCGAGGGGAAACCGTTGGCATGGGCGAAGAAGATCTGCTGCGACATGGCACCGGGTCCGGATCGGGGATGATGGCCCATTGTCGGTATCCCGGGGCGGTTCGGCAACGTCCGGAAAGGTCATCGGCGAGGGCTATCAGGTCAGGCTTGTGGGAGATCGCAGCCCTTTGGGCTGCGCTGTCGCGTAGATAACTGAGTTCGCAAGCAATCCGCGAACCCTGTGGGAGCGGCTTTAGCCGCGGCTAAAGCCGCTCCCACCGTTCAGGGCGTGGGCGGTACCTGTCCGCGCAGCGGCCCCGTGGGTTCACGCCGGCGAGTTGATCGCCCGAAGGGTCATCAGCCCAGCCAACGGCCAGTCCCCGTCCAGCTCCGCCAGGCTTGCCGTGCTCATGCCCGCCGGGTGTTGCTGGTGGCCATGCTCCAGCACCCCGACCAGGGTACCCACCAGCGGCTGATGGCTGACCAGCAGCACATGCTCCAGGCCCAGGCGCTCGATTTCGCCGATGACCTGCTGCACATCCGTGTCGGGCGTCAGCCAGGGCACGGTGCGCACCGGCTCGGCGAAGCCCAGGGTGTCATGCACCAGGGCGGCCGTTTGCTGGGCACGTACGTAAGGGCTGGCGATGATCGCCTGCAACGGTTGCCCCAGCAGGCGGGCGGCGCTGTGCAGCACCTGCTCGCGGCCGTGGGCGGTCAGCCGGCGCTCGGCATCGCTGTTGGCCCGCGGCTCCGCTTCGCCGTGGCGCAGCACCCATAGTTTCACAGCTTGGGCTCCTCATCACGCACCGGGTGCGGGGCCGGGGCCACGGCGTGCGGGGCCTCGCCTTCCGGGGCACGCGGTGCCGGCCAGTCGGCGAACGGCCACGGTTTCTGGTCGCTGTGGAAGCTGCCAAAGCGGCCGATCTGCGCCAGGTACTGGCTGAGGCTGTCGCCGAAGTTCATCAGGCTGGCGCTTGGGGCGCCGTACACCAGACGGTAGATCAGTTGTACCAGTACCAGGCCACCGAGCAGCAGCTCGGCCAACTGCCAGACCACCAGGAACACCAGCATCCACAGGACCCGCAGGATGATCGACTCGCGCTGGGCGCGCTCGGGCGTATCGTTCATGTGTTGCTCCTTGCTGTTGTCAGAGCCGCTCAAGGCTCAGTTGAAACCGCTGATGGAAATGAAATCGACATCGGTCTTCGGCTCGGCACGCATCAGGTGCTCGATCACCTGGTTCAGCGTGCGGCCTTCGAACAGGATGGCATGCAGGCCCGCCACCAGCGGCATGTACACCTGCACTTCCTGCGCCTTGGCCTTGAGCACCTTGAGGGTGTTGACGCCTTCGGCCACTTCGCCCAGGCGGTTGACCGCCTGCTCCAGGCTCAGGCCCTGGCCCAGCGCGTGGCCGACCTGGTAGTTGCGGCTCTTGGGCGAGGAGCAGGTGACGATCAGGTCACCGACACCGGCCAGGCCGAGGAAGGTCATGGGGTTGGCGCCCTGGCTTACGGCAAAGCGGGTCATCTCGGCCAGGGCGCGGGTAATCAGCATGCTCTTGGTGTTCTCGCCCATGCCCAGGGCCACTGCCATGCCGGCGATGATGGCATAGACGTTCTTCAGCGCCCCGCCCAGTTCGACGCCAAAGCGGTCGGCACTGGCGTAGACGCGGAAGGTACGCCCATGCAGCACGGCCTGCACCTGCTGGCAGAGTTTTTCGTCCTCGCTGGCGACCACCGTGGCGGTCAGCGCATGTTCGGCGATTTCACGGGCCAGGTTGGGGCCGGACAGCACGCCGATGCGCGCCTCGGGGGCGATTTCCTCGAGGATCTGGCTCATCAGCTTGAAGCTTTGCGCTTCGATGCCCTTGGTCAGGCTGACCAGGCCCTTGCCACGCAGCAGCTCGGCATGCGGGGCCAGCACGCTGCGCAAGGCGCTCGATGGCAGGGCGACGAAAACCAGGTCGCTGGCCTGCAGGGTGGCCAGCAGGTCGCTGACCGGCTCGACGCCGTCGTGCAGGCGGATGCCCTTGAGGTAGCGCGGATTCTCGCGATTGACGCGCATGGCCTCGGCCTGATCCGGGTCGCGCATCCATTGGCGCACCGGCACACCGTTTTCCGCCAGCAGGTTCGCCACGGCGGTGCCGAAGCTGCCGCCTCCCAGAACTGCAACAGGTTGCTGTTCAGTCATATCCAATCCGTTAAAGCCAAAAGTTAAGTGGCGACCCAGCCATTATACGGCTCGCCTGCTACAGAACCAGTGTCAGTACTGGCCTCTTCGCGGGTAAACCCGCTCCCACAGGTACAACGAAGCCTTCAGTAGCGGTGCGGTCCTTGTGGGAGCGGGTTTACCCGCGAAAGGGCCATCACGGGTAATGCAGATCACTGGCAAATACGCCACGGTCAGTTACCATGCCTGTTTCAATCCTGATACAAGGCCGCTTTGTGTTCCCTGGCACGCCCCCGTACCCGCGCCTGCTCATACTGACCGCCCTGCTCGGTGGCCCGGCCATGGCCGATGATCTGTTCATCGACAACACGGACCTGCCGCAGGTTCTGACCGCCACGCGCCTGAAACAGTCCCCGGCCGCAGTGCCAGGCAGCATGACCGTGCTCGACAGCGAGCTGATCCGCGCCAGCGGCGCCCGTGACATCCCCGAGCTGCTGCGCCTGGTGCCGGGCATGATGGTGGGTTACAACGCCGGCAACCAACCCACGGTCAACTACCATGGCAGCAACGTCAACGACGCCCGGCGCATGCAGGTGCTGATCGATGGCCGCTCGGTATACCGCGCCGGCCTGGCCACGGTGGACTGGAGCGACATCCCCCTGGCCATGGAGGACATCGAGCGCATCGAGGTGTTCCGCGGCCCCAACACTGTCAGCTACGGCGCCAACGCGCTGATGGCGGTGGTCAACATCCTTACCCGCAACCCCGCCGACAGCCATGGCACGCGGCTGAAGATGACCCGCGGCCAGGATGGCATCAACGACTTCTACGCCAGCCACGGCTTCGGCTGGGAGGGCGGCGACATGCGCCTGTCGCTGTCCGGCCAGCAGGACGATGGCTTCGACGAAAACCAGTTCGGCCAGGACTACCGTGACAGCCGCCGGCTGACGCGCTTCACCCTCAATGCCAGCCACAACCTGACGCACGACCAGACACTGGAATGGCAACTGGCGGCGAAGGAAGGCAGCAACCAGCGGCCGTATACCTATCAGCCGGTGTTCGCCAGATACGAAGCCGGTAACAATGCTGACGTCAATGCCAAGGACTACGCCGGCTCGTTGCGCTGGACAAAGGACTTCAGTTCCGAGCACAGCCTCTATATCCAGGGCTCGGCCCAGCATTTCGACCGCCAGCAGGTGTGGCGTGCCTGTGACGCCTTGCAGTCGTTCAGCCCGGAATTGACCCAGCTCTGGCAAATGAACCCTGACTTCGCCGAAAAGGTGGCGCGCGGCATTGCTACCGGCGCCCCCCTTTCAACCAACGATCCCGTCATGAGCGGGCTTCTGGAGAAGGTCCAGCAGCAATGGGCAAACGGTGGCAAGCAGCAAGTTTGCGGCGACGTCGACCAGAGCACCCGCGAAACCCGCTACGACCTGGAAATCCAGGACACCCTGAGCCTGACCGACAGCCTGCGCCTGCTCAGCGGCATGAACTACCGCTATGATCGAGCCGACTCGCAGACCTACTTCAACGGCAGCATCGACGACCAGACCTGGCGCCTGTTCGGCCAGCTGGAGTGGCGCGCCGACGAGCACTGGATCCTGCAGGGCGGCGCCATGTTCGAGGACTCGCGCCTGTCCGGCAGCTCGCTGACCCCGCGGGTGGCGGTCAACTACCTGATCACCCCGCGCCATGGCCTGCGAGCGGTGTATTCCGAGGCGGTACGCTCGCCCGACATGTTCGAGAACAACATCAACTGGAGCTACACGGTCAAGAACCTGACCCCCAACGCATTCGGCCTGCAAAACGGCGAGTACTTCGTCAAGACCCGCGGCCCGGGCGACCTCGACCAGGAACGCATGCGCTCGCGCGAACTGGGCTACAACGGCTACTTCAGCGACATCGACCTGAACATGGATGTGAAGCTGTTCTACGACGAGATCACCGGAATGATCAGCGAGCCCCTGAAGAACAACCAGTACATCGCCAGCAACGCCAACAAGGCCCGCTTCAGCGGCAGCGAGGCGCAACTGGACTGGCGCCCGACCCTGCGCGACCGCCTGCGCCTGACCTACGCCTATGTCGATGCCTGGGCCAGCAACCCCGACGACCGCCGCCTCAGCGCCCGCAACAGCGGCTCGGCCGGGTGGATGCGCGAATGGAGCGACGGCTGGTCCAGCGCACTGTTCTATTACGGCGACGATGCGCTCAACCAGTACCGCTACGAGCGACTGGACCTGCGCCTGGCCAAGCGTTTCCGGGTGCATGGCAGCAACCTGGAACTGGCGGCGCTGTGGCAACAGCGCCTGGACGATGAGCCGACCACGGCAATCCAGAACCGCTTCGACAGCCGCCACCGCCTGAGCGTCAGCGCGGAGCTGGAGTTCTGATGGCCCTGCTGCTGCGCCTGTTGCTGCTGTGCCTGTGGCCATTGGGGCCGCTGTCCGCCAGCGAAATCGTGTTGGTAGGCGCGGAAGACCAGCCCGGCATTCGCAGTTTCGTCGCTGCGCTGGAAAGCCGCCGGCCCCAGGATCATGTGCATTTCCAGACCACCGCCGACCTGCCACGCCCGGGCAAGCTCAGGACTGACCTGCGCCTGATCCTGCTGGACAACGCCGCACTGGAATGGCGCCTTGGGGAAACCGCCGGCCCGCCGGCCCTGGCCATGCGGGTCAGCCGGGTACAGGCTGAACAGCGCCTGGGAAAGTCGCGTCCCGCGTTCCTCACCCTGTTGTGGAGCGACCCACCACTGGGCCGGCAGCTGCGCCTGGCGCGCTACCTGCTGCCACAGGCCCAGCGCATTGGTGTGCTGTACGGTGAGCACAGCAGCTTTTTGCTTGAAGAGTTGCGCCATGCCGCCCACCAGCTGGGCCTGGAGATCATTGCCCAGGACTGGCCCGACCCGCGCGACAGCCGTCCTCTGCAACATTTGCTGGCCAACAGTGACGTGCTGCTGGGCCTGGACGACACCAACCTGTACAACTCCAAGACCGCAAAGAACGTGCTGTTGAGCAGCTATGGCCGACAGATGGCGCTGATCGGCCCGAACGCCGGGTTCGTCCGCGCCGGCGCCCTGGCCAGCACCTTCAGCGACCAGGACGACTGGCTGGCGGTGCTCGACCAGTTGCTCGACCAGCCACCGGCACGCTGGCCGCGCAACCTCTACCCGGCACGCTTCGGCGTCAGCGGCAACCAGCAGGTTGCGCGCGCCCTGGGCCTTGAACCGATCGATCCGAACGCCGCCGCCAAGGCCCTGGCCGAAGGAGAACCCACCCCATGAGCAAGCGCCTGAGCTGGGACATCCACACCCGCACCCAGATCATCAGCCTCGGCCCTGCCCTGCTGCTGACCCTGCTGCTTATCAGCTTCTTCACCTTCGTACGCATCCAGGACCTGCGCCAGGAACTGAACCACACCGGGCAACTGATCGCCAACCAGCTGGCGCCAGCTTCGGAGTATGGGGTGATCTCGGGCAACAACGAAGTGCTCGAGGGCCTGATGCGCGCCACGCTCAGCATCCCCCACGTGCGCTTCCTCGAGGTGCAGGACAGCCGCAACCACATCCTGGTCTACGTCGAGCAGTCCGACGAAAGCGCCAACCGCGCGCAGCGCGTCGAAGTGTTCCAGGCGCCCATCCGCCTGCAGCAAATCCGCCTGGACAGCGACTTCCTGCAACAGGGCAAGGCCACCACCCCGGCCATCGGCGACGACTATCTGGGCCGGGTAATCGTCGGCATGTCCGATGACGCCTTCAGCCAGCGCCAGCAGGAAATCGTGATCAAGGCCGGCATCCTCGCGCTGTTCGCCCTGCTGTTCACCTTCCTGCTGGCGCGGCGCCTGGCCCTGAGCCTGGCCAAGCCGATCAGCGACATGGGCCATGCGGTCAAGGCCATCCAGCAGGGCGAGTACAACACCCTGTTGCCGGTGGTCGACGACAGCGAGCTGGGCCACCTGGCGCGCCACATCAACAACCTGGCCCACGCCCTGGAGCAGGCCAGCGATGAACAGAAGCAGGCCATTGCCGAGCTGATCCAGGCCCGCGAAGAGGCCGAACAGGCCAACCGCGCCAAATCGGACTTCCTGGCGATGATGAGCCACGAGCTGCGCACGCCGATGAATGGCGTGCTGGGCATGCTGCAGTTGCTGGAAACCACGCCGCTGAGCAATGAACAGGCCGAGTACACCGCAGTGGCCAGCGAGTCCACCGGGCACCTGCTCAAGGTCATCAACGACATCCTCGACTTCTCGCGCATCGAGCGCGCCGCACTGCAACTGGAACACATCGACTTCAACCTGGGTGAGCTGATCACCAGCAGCGTCCAGTCGTTCCAGCACAGCGCCCAGCAGCGCGGCCTTGCCCTGCACCTGCAACTGCCGGCCGGTATCGAGCAGTTGCAGGTAAACGGCGACCCCACACGCATCCGCCAGATCCTGCTGAACCTGGTCGGCAACGCGCTGAAGTTCACCGAACGCGGCCAGGTACAGGTCGAGGCACGCTGGCAGGTGCTCGATCGGCAACTGATCTGGCTGACCTGCAGCGTGCGCGACACCGGCATCGGCATCGACAGCGACCGCCTGGAAATGATGTTCGTCGCCTTCCAGCAGGCCGACAGCTCGATTTCCCGCCGCTATGGCGGCACCGGGCTGGGGCTGTCGATCGCCCGCACCCTGGCCGAACGCATGGGCGGCAAGCTGCGTGGCGAAAGCCGTGAGGGGCTTGGTTCCACGTTTACCCTGGAGATGCCTTTGGCCCTGGCCAGCCCAGCCCCGGTCTCGCTGACGCTGCCAAGCGCTGCGCCACCGGCGATGACCGACAACGATCAGGTGCTGCTGGTAGAAGACAATCCGGTCAACCAAAGTGTCATCGGGGCCATGCTGCGCAGCCTGGGACTGGCGGTAAGCACCGCCGAGGACGGCCTGGAGGCGGTCGACCGGGTCAGCCGGCAGCGTTTTGCCGCCGTGCTGATGGACTGCCGCCTGCCGCACCTGGACGGCTATGAAGCCACCCGGCGTATCCGCCAACTGCCCAACGGTGCCGGACTACCGATCATCGCCCTGACTGCCAATGCCTTGCAGGGCGACCGTGAGCGTTGCATGGCAGCCGGCATGGACGATTACCTGAGCAAACCCTTGCGCCGCACCGAACTGCAGCGGGTACTGCAGCGCTGGCTTCCCGGTCAGACAACCGCGACTGGCGATAAATGCTAAAGTGCGGCAGTCTTAAACACTGGACAGGACCTTCATCGGACCTGAAAATAGACGTTTCAGTGCACACCTGTACTTCTTTCACCAGGTGCACTGTGACTTTCACCACAACGCAATAGTCTACCTGTAGGCTGCCGCCCCGGACGCGATGCGTTTCGGGCCGGCCGGGAAGATTCATCCCCTGCCGCAGGGGGTTATTGAGGAGCTCGCATGACCAAACAACACGCCTTTACTCGGGAAGACCTGCTGCGCTGCAGTCGCGGTGAGCTGTTCGGCCCAGGTAATGCGCAACTGCCCGCGCCGAACATGCTGATGGTCGATCGCATCACCCATATCAGTGAAGAAGGCGGTAAGTACGGCAAAGGTGAATTGGTCGCCGAGCTGGATATCAATCCGGACCTGTGGTTCTTCGCCTGTCACTTCGAAGGCGACCCGGTAATGCCGGGCTGCCTGGGCCTCGACGCCATGTGGCAGCTGGTAGGCTTCTTCCTCGGCTGGCAGGGCCTGCCAGGCCGCGGTCGCGCCCTGGGGTCGGGCGAGGTGAAGTTCTTCGGCCAGGTACTGCCCGAAGCCAAGAAAGTCACTTACAACATTCACATCAAGCGCGTCCTGAAGGGCAAGCTGAACATGGCCATCGCCGATGGCTCGGTCAGCGTCGACGGCCGCGAGATCTACACTGCCGAAGGCCTGCGGGTCGGCGTGTTCACCTCCACTGACAATTTCTAAGGGTTATTCGCATGCGCCGCGTCGTTATCACTGGTCTGGGCATCGTATCGTGCCTGGGCAATGACAAAGCTACCGTCACCGAAAACCTGCGCAACAGCCGTCCGGGTATCCGTTACAACCCGGAATACAAGGAAATGGGGCTGCGTAGCCAGGTTTCCGGGTCCATCGACCTCAACCTCGAAGAACTGATCGACCGCAAGGTCTACCGCTTCGTCGGCCACGCTGCCGCCTACGCCTACCTGGCGATGCAGGACGCGATCAAGGACGCCGGCCTGACCGAAGAGCAGGTTTCCAACCCGCGTACCGGCCTGGTGGCTGGCTCCGGCGGCGCTTCGACCCTGAACCAGATGGAAGCGCTGGATACCCTGCGCGAGAAAGGTGTCAAGCGCGTCGGCCCGTACCGCGTTACCCGCACCATGGGCAGCACCGTTTCGGCGTGCCTGGCCACCCCGTTCAAGATCAAGGGCATCAACTACTCGATCTCGTCGGCCTGCGCCACTTCGGCACACTGCATCGGCACCGCCCTGGAGCAGATCCAGTGGGGCAAGCAGGACATCGTCTTCGCCGGTGGCGGTGAAGAAGAGCACTGGAGCCAGTCGTTCCTGTTCGATGCCATGGGCGCCCTGTCGACCAAGCGCAACGAAACCCCGGAACAGGCCTCGCGCGCCTACGACGCCGACCGTGATGGCTTCGTCATCGCTGGTGGCGGCGGCATGGTGGTGGTCGAGGAGCTGGAGCACGCCCTGGCCCGTGGCGCCAAGATCTACGCGGAAATCGTCGGTTACGGCGCCACTTCCGACGGCTACGACATGGTTGCCCCGAGCGGCGAAGGTGCCATCCGCTGCATGCAGCAGGCGCTGTCGACCGTCGACACCCCGATCGACTACCTGAACACCCACGGCACCTCGACCCCGGTCGGTGACGTTGCCGAGATCAAGGGCGTTCGCGCCGTGTTCGGCGACAAGGCACCGAAGATCAGCTCGACCAAGAGCCTGTCGGGCCACTCGCTGGGCGCTGCTGGCGTACACGAGGCGATCTACTGCCTGCTGATGATGGAAAACAACTTCATCGCCGGCTCCGCCAACATCGACGAGCTGGACCCGGAGGTCGCCGACCTGCCGATCCTGCGCAAGACCGAAGAAAACGCCAAGATCGACACGGTCATGAGCAACAGCTTCGGCTTCGGCGGCACCAACGCCACCCTGGTGCTCAAGCGCTGGGAAGGCAAGTAAGACGCTGCTGCAGTAAGCGAAAACGCCCCGACTGGTTCGGGGCGTTTTCATTTGTATCGCCTGTGCCGGCCCTTTCGCGGGTAAACCCGCTCCCACAGGGACCGCGCTGCTCTTGAAACTGGCGCTGTACCTGTGGGAGCGGGTTTACCCGCGAAAGGGCCGGCACAGGCGAAATACTATTGCTTAGGCAACACAGCCAGAAAATTCTCCCTGGCCACTTTGTTGGCAACTTGTTCCGGCAATGCATCCAGAAACGGCCTGAACCCGTGCATCTGCTCCCCAAGGCTGTCAAACCGCCCCACCACATCCGAACCCAGCATGAAACGCTCCGGATACTTCTCGACCAGTGCCAGCCACTCCTTGCGCGGCTCCCCCTGGTCATCCAGCAGATAAGGCTCCAGCACACTCCACGACAAATCGACATACAGGTTCGGGTAGTCCTCCAGCAACCGCGTCAGCACCGGCAGCAGAAAATCCATCTGCGTCTGGTGCCGGTGTATCTCCATGCTGCTGCCGGCATGCGCCCAGATGAACCGCGTGTGCGGGTGATTGCGCAGCGGCTCTTCGATCTCCGCCAGGTACAGCGGGTTGCGCTCACGCTTGGAGGTGATGTTGGAATGCAGCAGCACCGGCAGGTCGCGCTCGGCCGCCAGGTGGTAGATACGTGTCATCGCTTCGTTGTTGGCGCGCGGCGTGTCACCGCTGGTCAGTGCCGTCAGGTCATCGTGGCGGGTGAACACCTCGCCAATGCCCTGCCAGAGCCCCGGGTACAGTTCGAGCATGCGCTCGATATGGCTGGCAGCGTTCTTGTCCACCGGGTTGAAGCCGGCCAGGAACGGATGAAAGCGCCGGCGCTGCTCGTCGGGCAATTTCTGCAGCGCCGCGGCCACGTAGGTGTCGGTGGCGCTGTACCAGTAGGCTTCGGCGTCATCCCCGGCGTAATAGCGCGGGCGCTTGGGCTCATCCTCGTGCCATTTCTTGGCCACCGGGATGCCGGAGATCATCGACTGCTCGATGCCCGCAGCATCCATGGCCTTGATCAACGCCGGCATGCCCTCGCTTTCCTGGAAAAAGTCGACATAGTGCAGGTGGGCATCACTGTAGCGGTAGTCGCGTGCCTGGGCCTGGCACATACAACCGGACAACAGCAGGCAGGCCAGCGCTCTGGCAAACATCGGCAGCTTCCTTCTTCGAGTACGAAAAGAGTAGACCGGCAGGCCAACGAGACGGTTCAGCCACAACAGGCAAACCGTTATGCTTGAAGCACTTCCACCTCGTCTGGAGCCGCACCCATGAGCAGCCCCCTGGTCATCCGCCCACGCGCCGAATCGGTCGAGGGCCAGCCGATCCTGCGCCCGCTGCCATCGGCCCAGTGCCGCAGCGTCGGCCCGTTCGTGTTTTTCGACCATATGCTCGAAACCGACTATGCCCCGGGGCATGGCATGGACATCCGCCAGCATCCGCATATCGGCCTGTCGACCCTGACCTACCTGTTCGAAGGGGCAATCCTGCACAAGGACAGCCTTGGCTCGGACCAGCGGGTGCTACCTGGTGATGTCAGCTGGATGACGGCTGGCAGCGGCGTGGCCCACGTTGAGCGCACGCCTGAAGATGCCCTGGCCCATGGTTCACGCCTGCACGGGTTGCAGGTATGGCTGGCCTCGCCGCGCGAACATGAGCAAGGCGCGCCCAGCTACAGCCATCACCCGGCGGCGAGCCTGCCGGTCAGTGACAGCCTCGGGGTGCGCATCTGCATGATTGCCGGTAGCGGGTTCTGCCTGGAATCGCCGGTGCCAGTACTCTCCCCTACCCTTTACGCGCATGTGCGGATGCAGCCGGCAACCACCTTGCTGGTGCCGAATGAGCATGCGCAGCGGGCGCTGTACCTGCTCGATGGTGAGCTGATGATGAACGATGAGGACGTGGAGCCGTGCAGCCTGGTGGTGCTACCGGAGGGCGAAGAGGTGACGCTGTACGCGGAAAGTGAGTGCCAGTTGGTGCTGATTGGTGGCGCGCCACTGGATGGGCCGCGGCGGATGAACTGGAATTTTGTCGCCAGTGATGTGGAACTGATCGAACAGGCCCGAGCCAGGTGGGCTGCGGGGGATTGGCCGGTGGTGCCGGGGGAAACTTCGAGGATCGAGCTGCCGCGCTGATTTGGGGGCCGCTCTGCGGCCCCCTGCAATGTCAGCGCTGGAACACTTCGGTCAGCAGGTTGTGCATTGAGCGGAACGCCCGCTCCGAGGTACGCCGGTCATACTGCATCTTGCCCGGCACGTTGGCGCTCGGGTCGGTAAACGAGTGCACCGCGCCGCCATAGCTCAGCAATTGCCAGTCAACCTTGGCCGCATTCATCTCCGCCTCGAACGCCGGCAACTGCTCCTTCGGCACCAGCGGATCGGAAGCGCCATGCAGCACCAGCACCGAGCCCTTGATGCGCTTGGCATCTTCAGGGTTCGGCGTGTCCAGCGTGCCATGGAACGACACCGCCGCACGCAGATCGGCACCGGTACGGGCCAACTCCAGGGCGCAGCAGCCACCAAAGCAGAAGCCAAACGTGCCCACCTTGCCCGGCTCCAGCAGCGCCTTCGACTGCCCCAACAGTTGCGCCAGGGCTTCCTGCATGCGCTTGCGCAATTCGCCCCGGTCGTTCTTCAACGGCATCATCGCCGCGCCAGCTTCGTCGGCATTGGACGGGCGCACCGATTGCCCATACAGGTCGGCAATCAGCACCACATAACCCTTCTCGGCCACTTCCTTGGCAATGCGCTCTGCCCCTTCGCCAATACCCATCCAGTTCGGTGCCATCACCAGGCCTGGGCGGCCCAGCGCCCCTGGCTCATGGACCAGACGGCTTTCGTAGGTCTTGCCGGACAGGTGATAAACCAGCGATTCGACGATTACTTTGCTCATCAAGCACTCCTTTGGCACTCGTCATGAAAAAGGCAGTCATGAAAAAGCCCGCCGAAGCGGGCTTTCCTATGCATCAACTCAAGCAGACAGCTCGACCAGCAGCTTGTTCAGGCGACGAACGTAAGCCGCCGGGTCCTTCAGGCTGTCACCGGCCGCCAGGGCCGCCTGATCGAACAGGATGTGCGACAGTTCGGCGAAGCGGTCTTCGCTCTGCTCGTTGTCCAGCTTCTCGATCAGCGGGTGGGTCGGGTTGAACTCGAAGATCGGCTTGGACTCCGGTACCTTCTGCCCGCTGGCTTCGAGGATCTGGCGCATCTGCAGGCCGAGGTCCTGCTCACCGATGGCCAGGATCGCCGGCGAGTCGGTCAGGCGGTGCGACACGCGCACTTCGGCCACGCTGTCACCCAGCGCGCCTTTCAGGCGCTCGACCAGGCCTTCCTTGTCTTTGGCGACTTCTTCCTGGGCCTTCTTGTCTTCTTCCGAATCCAGCTTGCCCAGGTCCAGGTCGCCACGGGCGACGTCGACGAAGGCCTTGCCGTCAAACTCGTTGAGGTAGCTCATCAGCCACTCGTCGATACGGTCGGTCAGCAGCAGCACTTCGATGCCTTTCTTGCGGAAGACTTCCAGGTGCGGGCTGTTCTTGACCTGCGCGTACGACTCGCCGGTGAGGTAGTAGATCTTGTCCTGACCTTCCTTGGCGCGGGCCAGGTAGTCGGCCAGCGCGACGCTCTGCTCGCCGCTGTCGTCCTGGGTGGAGGCGAAGCGCAGCAGGCCGGCGATCTTTTCCTTGTTGGCGAAGTCTTCGGCCGGGCCTTCCTTCAGCACCTGGCCGAAGTTCTTCCAGAAGCCCTTGTACTGCTCGGGCTCGTTCTTCGCCAGTTTCTCCAGCATGTCCAGCACGCGCTTGGTCAGCGCGGTCTTCATCGAATCGATGATCGGGTCTTTCTGCAGGATTTCACGCGACACGTTCAGCGACAGGTCGTTGGAATCGACCACACCCTTGATGAAGCGCAGGTACAGCGGCAGGAACGACTCGGCCTGGTCCATGATGAACACGCGCTGCACGTACAGCTTCAGGCCGCGTGGCGCTTCGCGCTGGTACAGGTCGAACGGCGCGCGGGCCGGCACGTACAGCAGCGAGTTGTATTCGAGCTTGCCTTCGACCTTGTTGTGGCTCCAGGTCAGCGGGTTTTCGAAATCATGGCCGATGTGCTTGTAGAACTCCTGGTACTCCTCGTCCTTGATCTCGGTACGCGGACGGGTCCACAGGGCGCTGGCGCGGTTGACGGTTTCCCACTCTTCGGCCGGCTGTTCTTCGCCTTCGGCGGCTGCTTGCTCCTTTGGCAGCTGGATCGGCATGGCGATGTGGTCGGAATACTTCTTGACCACGTTGCGCAGGCGCCAGCCATCGGCAAACTCCTGTTCGTCCTTCTTCAGGTGCAGAACGATGCGGGTACCGCGCTGTGGCTTGTCGATGGTGGCGACTTCGAACTCGCCTTCGCCTTTCGACGACCAGTGCACGCCTTCAGCGGCCGGCTGGCCAGCGCGGCGGCTGTACACATCAACCTTGTCGGCCACGATGAACGCGGAGTAGAAGCCCACACCGAACTGACCGATCAGGTGCGAGTCCTTCTTCTGGTCGCCGGTGAGGTTCTTCATGAAGTCGGCAGTGCCGGACTTGGCGATGGTGCCCAGGTGGGCGATGACGTCTTCGCGGCTCATGCCGATGCCGTTGTCCTCGAGGGTCACGGTACCGGCGTCCTTGTCGAAGCTCAGGCGAATCTTCAGGTCGGCGTCGCCTTCGAACAGCTCTGGCTTGGCCAGGGCCTCGAAACGCAGCTTGTCGGCGGCGTCGGAGGCGTTGGAGATCAATTCACGCAGGAAGATCTCCTTGTTCGAATACAGGGAATGGATCATGAGGTGCAGCAGCTGCTTTACCTCGGTCTGGAAGCCCAGCGTTTCTTTTTGAGTCTCCACACTCATGGTCTTCAAAACTCCGATCTGATGGCAGTTGACGCCTGGCGGCCGGTTCGGCCTGCGTTAGCGGCGGATGTCATGCAGATGGGGGCTGCCCGGATGATTTCAAGGGCTTTTCCGGTTCGATCTTGAAATGTGCGCGAGCCGTGGCAATCGGCGACTGCCTGTCACCCTGCCAGGCGGTGATGGCCACATTGGTCACCCGCCGCCCCTGGCGCCATAGCTGGCACTGGGCGTAGGTATCGCGAAAGTGCCCGGCACGCAGGTAATCGATGGAGAAGTCGATGATCTTCGGAATGCTCGCGCTCTCGCTGAAGATCAGCAGGTACAGCGCTGCCGACAGCTCCATGAAGCCCGCGATCACCCCACCGTGGATGGCCGGCAGCAGCGGGTTGCCGATGTTGTCCTGGCTGGCTGGCAGACGGAACAGCAGGTCATCGCCTTCGCGCTCGCATTCGATGCCGATCAGGCCGGCATAGGGGATCAGCGCCAGCAAAGGCCGATAGTCGCCCACCGCGTGGGCGGCGTTGAGCTGTTGGCGAACCTCGCGTGGAATCATGCCCCGCCCTCCTTCAGGCTGTTGCCGAAGCGGATGCCACCCTTGATCTCCTGGCCCAGGCGCATGAACGTGCCCACCACCTGGCAGATCGGCTGGGCGGGGTCGTCCTGGTAGGCCGTGCCACGGGTGAAGATGACATCGCGGGTGACCCGGTAGCACTGGGCGTGGCCGTAGATGTCCTTGCCGGGCTCGGCCGGGTGCATGTAGTCGATGCGCAGGTCCAGTGTCGGGCATACCTCGAAGCGCGGCAGCACGCACAGCGTGGCCATGCCGCAGGTGGTGTCCATCAGCGTGGTCAGCGCGCCGCCATGCACGGCGCCGGTCTGCGGGTTGCCGACGATGGCCAGCGACCAGGGCAGGACCAGGGTCATGCCATCGGCATTGGTTTGCGCCACGCGCATTTGCAACAACTGACAATGTTTCAGGGCCGAGAGAAAACGCTCGGCCATGGCCATCAAGGTCGATTCGCTCATAGGCTGTTTCCACGCGCACTGCCGCAGCGCATAAAATCGTTAAAAAGTCCATATAGAACGGGGCGTTATATATGTGTAATCTTCGCGGAACTTATTCCGCGTAGTTGCACTCGAAGGAACAAGTCACTTATTCCACCAAGGAGAAACACCCCCATGCGTAAACCTTTTGCTTTTGCTCTGATGCTGGCCGCAGCCATGGGCCTGGCCGCTTGCGATAAAGCGAGCGAAGACAAAGCCCAGGACGCACAGCAACACGCCGAACAAGCCCAGGAAAAAGCGGGCGAAGCTCAGGATAAGATGAACGAGGCTGCCAAGGAAAACGCCGAAGCCGCCAAAGATCAGGCCGAAGCCGAGCAGAAGGCCGCCGAAGAAGCCGCTCCGGCTACTCCGGCTCCAGAAGCCGCGCCAGCCGCCCCGGCAACAGAAGCTGCCCCAGCTGCACCGGCCGAACCTGCCAAGCAGTAATCGGCTAAAACAAGAAAACCCGACAATTGTCGGGTTTTTTTGTGCCTGAAACTTATGGATTAAACGTTTCAGGTGCCCGCTGCGGTGGTTTCCTTGGCAGGTTCGATCGAGATACTTTCAGTCGGTGTGAACACCATCACATCCAGCACATCCGAATGGAACTCGCGGCGATACAGAATCAGCACTACCCCGACACTCATGACCATGAACAACCAAGGGCTGATGAACCAGCTCAACATGGCCATGCCGAAGTAATAGGAACGCAGGCCCAAGTTGAACTGGTTGGCGGCAAGTGACAGCACCCGAGCCGCCCGCGAGGCGAATGCCTTGCGCTCCAGTTCATTGACCAGCCGTTCGCCGATCATCGGCGCCGAGCCCACCAGTACTGCGGCGAAGTTGTATTGGCGCATGCACCAGCTGAAGGTGAAAAAGGCGTAGACGAACACCATGGCCAGGCACAGCAGCTTGATCTCCGACATGCCCTGGGAGGTCTGCTGCACCAGCGGCAGGTCGGCCAGCAGCGACAGCGCCCGGTCGGAGGCCCCGAGCACGGTGAGGATGCCTGCGAGGATGATCAGGGTGCTGGAGGCGAAGAACGAGGCGTTGCGCTCGAGGTTGCCGATCACGCTGGCATCGGCGATGCGGTTGTCGCGCAGCAGCATGCGGCGCATCCAGTCTTCGCGGTACAGGTGCAGCACGCTGGCCAGGCACGCGGTGTCGCGGCCCTTCCAGATGGCATAGCGGGTGTACCCGCCCCAGCACAGGGCGAACCAGGCGATGGCCAACAGGTTGTTGAAGTTGCTTTGGATGAAGTTCATGCAGGATTCCCGAGAGGGCCAGATACCTGAAGGATAGGGACCGGATTTCGACGCTGGCAAGCGGCAAAAGGCACACATCCATCCTGATATTTGCACTGCTCATCCCGGCCTCTTCGCGGCCACGCCCGCTCCCACAGGTACAGCGCCAATTCTGGTACAGGCAAAGAAAAAGCCCCGTATCCTCTCGGATACGGGGCTTTGAAGTTTCCACCCTTGGCGAGCACCCTTCGGCTTGTGGCCGGTGCCGCCCTCAGGCTTCGACTATCAGGCCAGCGCCTCGCGCGGCTTGCCGAGCATGCGGTCGCAGGCCACGGCGCCAACCAGGGTCACCACCGAAGGCACCAGCCAGGCCAGGCCCTGGTCGCTCAGCGGCAGGTGCGCCATGAAGTCCGGCAGCACGTGGGCAATGCTGCTGCCCTTGATCGCATCGACCATGCCGAACAGCAGCGACACCAGCATCACTGGCGCCAGGATGCGGGTTGGCGAGTTCCACAGGTCCTTCACGAAGCTCAGCCCGACCACCACGATGCACGGCGGGTAGATCGCGGTGAGCACCGGGATCGAGAACATGATCAGCTTGGTCAGACCGAGGTTGGAGATCAGCAGCGAGAAGCCCGCCAGGATCACCACCAGTGCGCGGTACGACAGCGGCAGGATCTGGCTGAAGTACTCGGCGCAGGCGCAGGTCAGGCCAACCGCGGTCACCAGGCAGGCCAGCGCAATCAGCACGGCGAGGAAGCCGCTGCCCAACGAGCCGAAGGTGTGCTGCACGTAGGCATGCAGTACCGCCGCACCGTTGGTGGCGTCAGCCGCGATTTCGTGGCTGGTGGCGCCCAGGCGGAACAGGCTGATGTACACCAGGGCCAGGCCGACACCGGCGATCAGGCCGGCAATGATGGCATAGCGGGTGATCAGCTTCGGCGACTCGACACCGCGCGAGCGGATGGCGTTGACGATGACGATACCGAACACCAGGGCACCCAGGGTGTCCATGGTCAGGTAACCATCGGAGAAGCCCTTGGAGAACGCCGCGGCAGCATAGGCCGGCTGCGCTTCACCAATGGTGCCGGCAGGCAGCGCGAAGGCAGCGATGCCCAGCACCGCCAGGGCGATGATCTTCAACGGCGCCAGGAAGCGGCCCACAGTGTCGAGCAGCTTGCCCGGGTACATGGACACGGCCAGTACCACCAGGAAGTACACGAGGCTGTAGATGAACAGCGCCAGCGGGCTTTCGCCGGTCAGCGGTGCAACACCCACTTCGAACGACACGGTCGCGGTACGCGGGGTGGCGAACAGCGGGCCGACCGACAGGTAGCACACGGCCGCCAGCAGGCCACCGAAGAACTTGCCGATGGGGCTGCTCAAGGCATCCATGCCGCCGCCGACCTTGGCCAGGGCAACCACGGTGATGACCGGCAGGCCCACGGCAGTAACCAGGAAGCCCAGGGCGGCCATCCACACGTGCGGACCAGACTGCAGGCCGACGATAGGCGGGAAGATGATATTGCCCGCGCCTACGAAAAGCGCAAACGTCATAAAGCCAAGTGCCAGAATGTCCTGGCCTTTTAAAACTTTCATTTAAGGTAGTACCACACTGCTGAAATCGGGATTCGAGAAGGGATTTCCCCATGGGGTGGGGGAAATGCTGCCCGGCTTGATAAGCCAGACCCGTTTAGCGTGTCGTTCCCTTTTGGGGGACGGGCACAGAGTGAGCGCGTAGGGTAACTGTTTTGTCACTTAAACGCACTGGCACAGTGCTGCTTGTCCGATGTGCGTATCTGTTTGTCGTCTGTGCAACCGGGACAGGGGGATTATCCTCGCATTGAAACTTTCGTCTGCGTGAAAAACCCTATCAAACCCATCGAAAAATCCTTGCTGACTGTACTGGCCTCTTCGCGGGTAAACCCGCTCCCATAGGTACTTCACAATGCTCAAGGTTAGTGATTTCCGGTGGGAGCGGGTTTACCCGCGAAGGGGCCGGCCCAGGAATACCCAAACCCCGGAAACGACAAAGGCCACCCGAAGGTGGCCTCTGTGCGCGTGGGGGGTGTAGCAGTATTACTTCTTGACTTCCCAGCCAGTCAGCTCGGCCAGGGCCTTGCCGATGTCAGCCAGGGAACGCACGGTCTTCACACCAGCGTCCTGCAGGGCGGCGAACTTCTCGTCCGCAGTGCCCTTGCCGCCGGAGATGATGGCGCCAGCGTGGCCCATGCGCTTGCCCGCAGGTGCAGTAACACCAGCGATGTAGGAAACGACAGGCTTGGTGACGTTGGCCTTGATGTAGGCCGCGGCTTCTTCTTCAGCCGAACCGCCGATCTCACCGATCATGACGATCGCTTCGGTCTTCGGGTCTTCCTGGAACAGCTTCAGGATGTCGATGAAGTTGGAGCCCGGGATCGGGTCACCGCCGATGCCGACGCAGGTCGACTGGCCGAAACCGGCGTCGGTGGTCTGCTTCACAGCTTCGTAGGTCAGGGTGCCGGAACGCGAAACGATACCGACTTTGCCTGGCAGGTGGATGTGGCCTGGCATGATGCCGATCTTGCACTCGCCCGGGGTGATGACACCTGGGCAGTTAGGGCCGATCAGGGTCACGCCCAGCTCGTCGCACTTGACCTTGGCATCCAGCATGTCCAGGGTAGGAATGCCTTCGGTGATGCACACGATCAGCTTGATGCCGCCGAAGGCAGCTTCCAGGATCGAGTCCTTGCAGAAAGGAGCCGGAACGTAGATGACCGAAGCGTCAGCGCCGGTAGCTTCTACAGCTTCTTTCACAGTGTTGAACACTGGCAGGCCCAGGTGGGTGGTGCCACCCTTGCCTGGGGTTACACCGCCGACCATCTTGGTGCCGTAGGCGATGGCCTGTTCGGAGTGGAAAGTACCCTGCGAGCCGGTGAAGCCCTGGCAGATGACTTTGGTGTCTTTATTGATCAGGACGCTCATTACTTGCCCTCCGCAGCTTTGACAACTTGTTGAGCAGCGTCGGTCAGGCTGGTTGCCGCAATGATGTTCAAACCGCTTTCTGCCAGTACTTTAGCGCCCAGTTCGGCGTTGTTGCCTTCAAGGCGAACGACGACCGGAACTTTGACGCCGACTTCTTTCACTGCACCGATGATGCCTTCGGCAATCATGTCGCAGCGAACGATGCCGCCGAAGATGTTGACCAGTACGGCCGCGACATTGCTGTCGGACAGAATGATCTTGAACGCTTCGGTAACGCGCTCTTTGGTAGCACCACCGCCAACGTCGAGGAAGTTGGCCGGCTTGCCGCCGTGCAGGTTGACGATGTCCATGGTACCCATGGCCAGGCCGGCACCGTTGACCATGCAGCCGATGTTGCCTTCGAGGGCAACGTAGTTCAGTTCGAACTTGGCAGCGTGGGCTTCACGGGCGTCGTCCTGCGACGGGTCGTGGAAGGTTTTCAGCTTCGGCTGACGGTACATGGCGTTGGCGTCGATGTTGATCTTGGCATCGAGGCAGTGCAGGTCGCCGTCGGCCTTGATCACCAGCGGGTTCACTTCCAGCAGGGCCAGATCGTGATCCTTGAACAGCTTGGCCAGACCCACGAAGATCTTGGCGAACTGTTGAACTTGCTTGCCTTCCAGGCCCAGCTGGAATGCCAGCTCGCGACCCTGGAACGGCTGAGCGCCGACCAGCGGGTCGATGGTGGCCTTGAGGATCTTCTCAGGCGTTTCGTGAGCGACTTTCTCGATGTCCACGCCACCTTCGGTGGAGGCCATGAACACGATACGGCGGCTCGAACGATCGACTACAGCGCCCAGGTACAGCTCTTTGGCGATGTCAGTGCAGGATTCGACCAGAATCTTGGAGACGGGTTGACCGTTGGCATCGGTCTGGTAGGTAACCAGATTCTTGCCCAACCACTGTGCAGCGAACGCCTTGGCGTCTTCTTTGCTGCGAACCAGCTTGACGCCGCCCGCTTTACCGCGACCACCGGCGTGAACCTGGGCTTTTACCACCCACTCGTTCCCGCCGATCTTGTCGCAGGCTTCTGCAGCTTGCTCAGGGGTATCGACAGCGAAACCCTTGGAAACTGGCAGGCCGTACTCAGCGAACAGCTGCTTACCCTGATACTCGTGAAGATTCATGCTTTTTACCGTCTTCGTTAGGTACTGCGCTTCGGCGCTGCGCCATCACTGGCGCCGCACCACCTGTGACCGTTGACCCCGGGTTTTCCCGTGTGATCCGGTCCGGCGGACTTTCCGCGGTGAGTCATGCACGCAAGACTCACGACGGGCAGCCCGCCGTGGTTTCTTATAATTAACGCTTCTTACGGTTGGCCACGTGAATGGCGCCGCCATTCACTGCCAGCGCTGCTTCATGCAACGCTTCGGACAGGGTCGGATGGCTGAAGACCATCATGCCCAGATCCTCGGCACTGGTGCCGAATTCCATTGCGATTGCGCCCTGCTGCACCAGTTCGGCAGCCGATGGGCCAATCACGTGTACACCCAGGACGCGGTCGGTCTTGGCATCGGCGATGACCTTGACGAAACCACCGGTGTCGTTGGCAGCCATCGCACGGCCGCTGGCCGCGAACGGGAAGGTGCCCACGTTAACCTCAACGCCCTCGGCCTTCAAGGCCTGTTCGGTCTTGCCGACCCACGCGATTTCCGGGTGGGTGTAGATGACCGACGGGATCAGGTCGTAGTTCATCTGGGCCTTGTGGCCCTTGATGCGCTCGACCACCATGATGCCCTCTTCCGAAGCCTTGTGGGCCAGCATCATGCCGCGCACCACGTCACCGATGGCGTAGACGCCCGGCACGCTGGTAGCGCAGTAGTCGTCGACGAAGATGTAGCCACGCTCGTCGATGGTCACGCCGCTGTCGGCAGCCAGCAGGTCAGTGGTCACCGGGCGACGGCCGACCGCGACGATCAGCTTGTCGAAGGTGATCTTCTGCTCGCCGTTGGCGTCGGTGTAGGTCACTTCGACTTCGTTGCCGTTGACTTTCGAGCCGGTGACGCGCGCGCCCAGCTTGATGTCCAGGCCTTGCTTGGTCAGGGTCTTCTGGGCTTCTTTCGACACTGCGGTGTCGGCAGCCATCAGGAAGGTGTCCAGGGCTTCCAGAACGGTGACTTCAGCACCCAGGCGAGCCCATACCGAGCCCAGTTCCAGGCCGATCACGCCAGCACCGATAACACCCAGGCGCTTCGGCACGGCCTGGAATTCCAGGGCGCCGGTGGAGTCGACGATGACGTTCTGGTCGACCGGAGCCGGCGGAATGTCGATCGGACGCGAGCCGGAAGCCAGAATCACGTTCTCGGCTTCGATGACTTCGGTGGTGCCGTCAGCCTTGGTCACTTCGACTTTCTTGCCTGCCAGCAGCTTGCCGTGGCCCTGGATCGAAGTTACGCCGTTGGCCTTGAACAGGGTGGCAACGCCACCGGTCAGGTTCTTGACGATGCCAGCCTTGCGGCCAACCATCGCGGCGACGTCCATCTTCACTTCGCCAGTGGAGATACCGTGGACGTTGAAGCTCTCTTTGGCTTCCTTGTACTTCCAGGAGCTGTCCAGCAGCGCCTTGGAAGGAATGCAACCTACGTTCAGGCAGGTGCCGCCCAGGGCCAGTTTGCCCTCGGCGTCGGTGTACTTCTCGATACAGGCAGTCTTCAGACCAAGTTGTGCGGCCTTGATGGCAGCCACATAGCCGCCAGGACCTGCACCAATCACCACTACGTCGAATTTCTGGGTCATAAAAGATTCCTTATCAGCTACAAGCTACAAGCCGCGGACCGCGCGGCATGGCTTCCTGCGAAGCCAGGGCCGGCACGGTACGCAGCCAGAGGGTTAGATGTCCAGCAGCAGGCGAGACGGATCTTCCAGCAGGTTCTTGATGGTGACCAGGAAGGTTACCGCTTCCTTGCCGTCGATCAGGCGGTGATCGTACGACAGCGCCAGGTACATCATCGGGCGAATCACTACCTGGCCATTGATGGCCATCGGGCGCTGGATGATGTTGTGCATGCCGAGAATAGCGGCCTGCGGCGGGTTGACGATCGGGGTCGACATCATCGAACCGAAGGTACCACCGTTGGTGATGGTGAAGGTGCCGCCGGTCATCTCTTCAATGGCCAGCTTGCCGTCACGGGCCTTCTTGCCGAAGGTGGCGATGCCGTTCTCGATTTCAGCCAGGCTCATCGACTCGGCGTTACGCAGTACCGGTACCACCAGGCCACGGTCGCTGGACACGGCAACGCCGACGTCGGCGTAGCCGTGGTAGACGATGTCGTTGCCGTCGATCGAGGCGTTGACAGCCGGGAAGCGCTTCAGGGCTTCGGTGGCAGCCTTGACGAAGAACGACATGAAGCCCAGGCGTACGCCGTTGTGGGTCTTCTCGAACAGGTCCTTGTACTTCGAACGCAGGGCCATGACTTCGGTCATGTCGACTTCGTTGAAGGTGGTCAGCATGGCCATGCTCGACTGGGCTTCGACCAGACGCTCGGCGATCTTGGCACGCAGGCGGGTCATCGGCACACGCTTCTCGGTGCGGTCGCCAGCGGCAACCACAACCGGGGCAGCAGCGGCAGCAGCGGCAGGCTTGGCAGCCGCAGCAGGCGCCGACTTCTTGTTGGCGACGGCAGCGACGACGTCTTCCTTGGTGATGCGACCACCTTTGCCAGTGCCGGCAACGGTAGCCAGGTCGATGCCGTTCTCTTCAGCCAGCTTGCGCGCGGCCGGGGCGGCAACCGGGTCGTCTTCGCCAGCGTCGGCAGCAGCGGCAGCCGGGGCAGCAGCGGCCGGGGCGGCAGCTGGTGCAGCGGCGGCAGCACCGCCTTCAACGATCGAACCCAGCACTTCGTCGGACAGGACGGTGTCGCCCTCGCCCTTGACGATGGCGCCCAGCACGCCATCGGCGGTGGCCAGCACTTCCAGGACGACCTTGTCGGTCTCGATGTCGACGATCAGCTCGTCACGCTTGACGGCATCGCCCGGCTGTTTGTGCCAGGTGGCAACGGTGCCATCGGCAACCGATTCCGGGAAGGTTGGGGCTTTGATCTCGATAGCCATTATCTGTGTTTCCTTAAATTCGGTTTCAGGTGCGCGAAGGCATTAAACAGTGAAGGCATCTTGCAGCAGTTTTTCCTGCTGCTCGGCGTGCTTCGATGCGTAACCACAGGCTGGCGCGGCGGAAGCGTCGCGGCCGGCGTACTCCAGGACCAGTGCCTTGTTGAGGCGGCCCAGGATACGGCGCATGTGGTGCTGGCTGCTGTACCAGGCGCCCTGGTTCATCGGCTCTTCCTGACACCAGACCGCATGCTTGAGGTTGGTGTAAGGCGCCAGGATTTCGACCAGGTCGTCCTCAGGGAACGGATACAGCTGCTCGATACGCACGATGGCGATGTCTTCGCGGCCTTCGGCACGGCGTTTTTCCAGCAGGTCGTAGTAAACCTTGCCGCCGCACAGGACCAGGCGCTCGACCTTGGCCGGATCGAGGCTGTCGATTTCCGGGATGACGGTCTGGAACGAACCTTCTGCCAGGTCTTCCAGGGTCGAGATGGCCAGCTTGTGGCGCAGCAGCGACTTCGGCGTCAGGACGATCAGCGGCTTGCGCAGCGGACGGATGACCTGGCGACGCAGCAGGTGGTAGATCTGGGCCGGGGTGGTCGGTACGCAGACCTGGATGTTGTGCTCGGCGCACAGCTGCAGGTAACGCTCCAGGCGCGCGGAGGAGTGCTCCGGGCCCTGCCCTTCATAACCGTGTGGCAGCAGCATGGTCAGACCGCACAGGCGGCCCCACTTGTGCTCGCCGCTGGTGATGAACTGGTCGATCACCACTTGCGCACCGTTGGCGAAGTCACCGAACTGGGCTTCCCAGATCACCAGCGCGTTCGGCGTGGTGGTCGAGTAGCCGTATTCGAAGGCCAGTACCGCTTCTTCCGACAGGAAGGAGTCGTACAGTTCGAATTGCGGCTGGCCCGGGAACAGGTTCTTCAGCGGTACGTAGGTGCTGGCGTCCTTCTGGTTGTGCAGCACCGCGTGACGGTGCGAGAAGGTGCCACGGCCGATGTCCTGACCGGTCATGCGGATCGGGTGACCTTCGAACTGCAGGGTGGCGTAGGCCATGGTCTCTGCATAACCCCAGTTGATCGGCAAGCCACCGGCCTGCATCTTCTGGCGATCTTCGTAGATCTTGGCGACCTGGCGCTGGACGACGAAGCCTTCCGGGATCTCCAGCAGCTTGGCCGACAGTTCCTGCAGGGTCTTGAGGTCGAAGCGGGTGTCGTGACGCGCGGTCCAGGCATGGCCCAGGTACGGACGCCAGTCGACGAACAGCTCGCGGTTCGGCTCCTTGACCAGGCTCTTCACCACGTGCAGGCCGTTGTCCAGCGCGCTGCGGTATTCGTCGATCTTGGCCTGGGCGCGCTCGGCATCGATGCGGCCGGCCTGGATCAGTGCCTCGGCGTACAATTCACGCGTCGTGCGCTGCTTGCTGATCTGCTGGTACATCAGAGGCTGGGTGCCGTTCGGCTCGTCGGCCTCGTTGTGGCCGCGGCGGCGGTAGCAGACCAGGTCGATGACCACGTCACGCTTGAACTGCATGCGGTAGTCGATGGCCAGCTGGGTCACGAACAGCACGGCTTCCGGGTCGTCGCCGTTCACGTGCAGGATCGGCGCCTGGATCATCTTGGCGACGTCGGTGGCGTACTCGGTGGAGCGCGCGTCCAGCGGGTTGCTGATGGTGAAACCAACCTGGTTGTTGATCACGATGTGCACGGTGC
The DNA here is from genome assembly GCF_036858055.1 of Pseudomonas sp. SF2. Classification (NCBI taxonomy): domain Bacteria; kingdom Pseudomonadati; phylum Pseudomonadota; class Gammaproteobacteria; order Pseudomonadales; family Pseudomonadaceae; genus Pseudomonas; species Pseudomonas sp. SF2. The sequence continues at coordinate 99,172 of NZ_JAMBDI010000005.1, forward strand.
CGCCGGTCTTGAAACCGCGGGTCTGCGACATCTGGAAGGTTTCCATGACCACGCCCTGGCCGGCGAACGCTGCGTCGCCGTGGATCGAGATCGGCAGCACCTTGTCGCCAACGGTGTCGTTGCGGCGGTCCTGACGGGCGCGCACCGAACCCTCGACCACTGGCGAGACGATTTCCAGGTGGGACGGGTTGAACGCCATGGCCAGGTGCACTTCGCCGCCCGGGGTCATCACGTTCGAGGAGAAGCCCTGGTGATACTTCACGTCACCGGAGCCCAGCTCGTTCATCTTCTTGCCTTCGAACTCGTCGAACAGCTCGCGCGGGTTCTTGCCGAAGGTGTTGACCAGAACGTTCAGACGGCCACGGTGGGCCATGCCGATCACGACTTCCTTGGTGCCGTAGGAACCGGAACGCTGGATCATCTCGTCCAGCATCGGGATCAGGCTTTCGCCGCCCTCGAGGCCGAAACGCTTGGTGCCCGGGTACTTGGTGCCCAGGTATTTCTCAAGGCCTTCACCGGCGGTTACGCGCTCGAGCAAATGGGCCTGCACGTCAGCGGAAAACTCCGGACGGCCGCGCACGCTTTCCAGGCGCTGCTGGAACCAGCTGCGCTGCTCGGAATCGACGATGTGGGTGAACTCGGCGCCAATGGTGCGACAATATGTCTTCTGGAGCGCCTCGAAGATCTCGCGTAGGCTCGCCTCCTCTTTGCCGATGAACAGGTCGCCGGCACGGAAGGTCGTATCAAGATCGGCATTGGTCAAGCCGTAGTGATTGATCGACAGGTCTACGGGCGCAGGACGCTGCCACAACCCCAACGGGTCGAGCTTGGCAGCCTGATGGCCGCGCATACGATAGGCCTGGATCAGTCGCAGAACTTCAACCTGCTTCTTCTCGTGTTCACTGCTCACGCTCCCGGCGGATACCGGTTGGGCGCGGCGCTGGTTCTTTGCCAGCAGTACGAAATGGTCGCGGATTGTCGAGTGCGATACATCGGTAGCGGTGCTGCCGTCGGCGGGCAACTTCTGGAAGTAGGTGCGCCACTCTTCTGGCACAGCGTTAGGGTCGTGCAGGTAGAGCTCATAAAGCTCTTCCACATATGCAGCGTTACCACCTGAAAGGTGGGCGCTTTCCCACATGCGCTGCATCACGCTTTCTTGCATGCTTGGTCACCCTCGGTTAGGGGACTGATCGGCGAGAGCCACAGCAAACCTGGAAAAGTCCGAATACAGCGACTGAACCACGCCACTTGGATCCTGCTGATTTTCCGGGTACCAGCCCGGAAGCCCCTGCTGGTCTCATATCTTCATAGGTAATGAACGCAGGCTTTGTGGGCCCTTGTTCGGGTTTTACCGCAGTGCGGGCTCACCACCCGCACCTCGGCTTACTGCAGGTACAACACTTTGTATCAGGTACCGCTTTGCAGCAGCATGTTACGTACGTGGCCGATTGCCTTGGTCGGGTTCAGACCTTTCGGGCAAACGTTGACGCAGTTCATGATCCCGCGGCAGCGGAATACGCTGAACGGGTCATCCAGGGACGCCAGGCGCTCCTGGGTCTTGGTGTCACGGCTGTCGGCCAGGAAGCGATAGGCCTGCAGCAGTGCGGCGGGGCCCAGGAACTTGTCCGGGTTCCACCAGAACGATGGGCAGGAAGTCGAGCAGCAAGCGCACAGGATGCACTCGTACAGGCCGTCCAGCTTGTCGCGGTCTTCTGGCGACTGCAGGCGCTCGATGGCCGGCGCCGGGGTGTCGTTCTGCAGGTACGGCTTCACCTTCTCGTACTGCTTGTAGAAGATGCTCATGTCGACGACCAGGTCACGAATGACCGGCAGGCCCGGCAGCGGGCGCAGAACCAGCTTGTTGCCCTTCACCACTGCCGACAGCGGGGTGATGCAGGCCAGGCCGTTCTTGCCGTTCATGTTCATGCCGTCGGAACCGCAAACGCCTTCACGGCAGGAGCGACGGTACGAGAAACCTTCGTCCTTTTCCTTGATCAGCGCCAACACATCGAGAACCATCAGGTCCTTGCCGCCGGTATCGACGTCGAACGACTCCATTTTTGGCGCCGAGTCGGTGTCCGGGTTGTAACGATAAACTTCGACTTTCAACATAGCAGCCACCCTTAGTAAGTCCGGACTTTTGGTTCGAAGGCTGGAACAGTCTTCGGCGCAAAGTTGACGCCGCGCTTGGCAACGCGCTTCTCACCCGGGTAGTACAGGGTGTGGCACAGCCAGTTTTCGTCGTCACGGTCTTCGAAGTCTTCACGGGCGTGAGCGCCGCGGGACTCTTTACGGGCTTCGGCCGCGATGGCGGTAGCTTCGGCGACTTCCAGCAGGTTCTGCAGCTCCAGCGCTTCGATACGCGCAGTGTTGAAGGCCTGGGACTTGTCGTTGATCTTGACGTTGGCAATACGGTCACGCAGGCCGGCCAGCTGCTCGATACCCTTCTGCATGTATTCGCCAGTACGGAATACACCGAAGTAGTTCTGCATGCAGCTCTGCAGTTCGCGCTTGAGGCTGGCAACGTCTTCGCCAGTGGTACGCTCGTTGAGCTTGTTCAGGCGGTTCAGGGCAACATCGATATCGGTGTCGCTGGCGTCGCGGTATTCCACGCCGTCGGACAGCGATTTTTCCAGGTGCAGGCCAGCGGCACGACCGAATACCACCAGGTCGAGCAGCGAGTTGCCACCCAGACGGTTGGCACCGTGGACCGATACGCACGCCACTTCACCCACGGCGAACAGACCCGGGATGATGTGGTCCTTGCCTTCGGCGTCCATGGTGATGGCCTGGCCATGAATGTTGGTGGCAACGCCGCCCATCATGTAGTGGCAGGTCGGTACGACCGGAACCGGCGCGACCACCGGGTCGACGTGGGCGAAGGTCTTGGACAGTTCGCAGATACCTGGCAGGCGGCTGTGCAGCACTTCCTCGCCCAGGTGGTCCAGCTTCAGCAGTACGTGGTCCTTGTTCGGGCCCACGCCGTTGCCGGCGATGATTTCCTTGACCATGGAACGGGCAACCACGTCGCGGCCGGCCAGGTCTTTCGCGTTCGGCGCGTAACGCTCCATGAAGCGCTCGCCGTGGGCGTTGATCAGGTAGCCACCTTCACCGCGGCAACCTTCGGTAACCAGTACACCGGCGCCGGCGATGCCGGTCGGGTGGAACTGCCACATCTCGATGTCCTGCACCGGCACGCCTGCACGCAGCGCCATGCCGATACCGTCACCGGTGTTGATCAGGGCGTTGGTGGTGGAGGCGTAGATACGACCGGCACCGCCAGTGGCCAGAACGGTGGCCTTGGACTTGATGTACATGGTTTCGCCGGTTTCGATGCAGATCGCGATCACACCGACGAACGCGCCGTCCTGGTTCTTCACCAGGTCAACAGCGTAGTACTCGTTGAGGAAGGTAGTGCCGGCCTTCAGGTTGCCCTGGTACAGGGTGTGCAGCAGCGCGTGACCGGTACGGTCGGAAGCAGCACAGGTACGGGCGGCCTGGCCACCTTTACCGAAGTCCTTGGACTGGCCACCGAACGGACGCTGGTAGATGCGGCCGGTTTCGGTACGCGAGAACGGCAGGCCCATGTGGTCCAGCTCGAAGACCGCAGCCGGGCCTTCCTGACACATGTATTCGATAGCGTCCTGGTCACCGATGTAGTCGGAGCCTTTGACGGTATCGTACATGTGCCAGCGCCAGTCGTCGTTCGGGTCGGCCGAAGCGATGGCGCAGGTGATGCCGCCCTGGGCGGATACAGTGTGCGAACGGGTCGGGAAGACCTTGGTGACCACGGCAGTCTTGTGACCGCCTTGAGCCAGCTGCAGCGCAGCGCGCATGCCGGCACCGCCGCCACCGATGATGATGGCGTCGAAGGAAATGGTTGGAATGCTAGCCATGGATCAGATACCCCAGAGAATCTGCACACCCCAGACGAAGTAAGCGAACATCGCAACGCCGCATACCGCCTGGAACAGGAAACGAATCGCAGTTGCCGACTTGCCGAACGACATTGGCGTCAGGTAGTCGGTTGCAATGGTCCACATGCCGACCCAGGCGTGAGCGCCCAGGGCAACGAGGGCCAGCAGACTGAAGATCCGCATCGCGTTGTTGGAGAACAGACCATGCCACTGGGTGTAGTCGATGCCTGGGTGGGCGACCACGTAGCCGATCAGGAAGAGGAAGTAAGCCGCGAGAACGACCGCAGATACGCGCTGCGCCATCCAGTCATAGAGGCCCGAACGCGACAGGTTCGTGACATTGGTTACCATACCCAAACTCCCACCAGAACGATCAGCACCACGGAGATGACGATCACGATTTTCGAGCCCAGCTTGCCGCCTTCCAGCGTCTCACCGATACCCATGTCCATGATCAGGTGACGTACACCTGCCACGAGGTGATAAAGCAGGGCGGATAGCAGGCCCCAGGTCACGAATTTGGCCAGCGGGCTGGTCAGACACGCCTTCACCTCACCAAAGCCTTCCTCGGAACCCAGCGACTTGCCCAGTGCATAAAGCATGATGGCAAGGCCGAGGAACAGGATGACGCCGGAGATACGGTGCAGGATGGACGTGTACGCAGTGACGGGGAGCTTGATGGTCCTTAGGTCTAGGTTTACAGGTCGTTGGCTTTTCACGGCTTTTTTCACACTGAAGAGCCCCTAGCGAATCAGGGCAAAGTTGTTGGTAAGTGTACTGGTCAGGTACCCACCACCCAGGGAACGGCGACCCCCAGCAGTTCGGGCTTGCAAGCCCCTGGCGGTCGGGTTGCGAGTATAGACAGTTAGGCTGCTTATGACAACGTGAGGGGGTAGCCCAAATAGCGCATTGCCTTTAACGGACAAAAGGCGTAAATGGGCGAGAATTTCGTGAAAAATCAGGCCTCAATGCCTGTTTCAACAAGCCTTTAGGCAAATTGACATCTGAATTTATCCCTCTATAGTGGTGCGGGCCCTGCGTGGGGGGTCTGTCTGATGATTTCAAGCATTAATAGGAGGCCACATGGCTGACAAAAAAGCGCAGTTGGTCATCGAGGGCGCTGCCCCCGTCGAGCTGCCCATTTTAACCGGCACCGTTGGTCCTGATGTAATCGACGTCCGCGGGTTGGGGGCCACTGGTCACTTCACCTTCGACCCTGGTTTCATGGCGACTGCCTCGTGCGAGTCGAAGATCACCTACATTGACGGCGACAAAGGTATCCTGCTGCACCGCGGCTACCCGATCGAGCAGCTCGCTGAAAAATCCGACTACCTCGAAACCTGCTACCTGCTGCTCAACGGCGAACTGCCGAATGCCGAGCAGAAGGCCCAGTTCGTCAGCACCGTAAAGAACCACACCATGGTTCACGAGCAGCTGAAGTCCTTCTTCAACGGCTTCCGCCGCGACGCTCACCCGATGGCGGTGATGTGCGGCGTGGTCGGCGCCCTGTCGGCGTTCTATCACGACTCCCTGGACATCAATAACCCGCAACACCGCGAAATTTCCGCGGTGCGCCTGGTCGCCAAGATGCCGACCCTGGCCGCGATGGTTTACAAGTACTCCATGGGCCAGCCGATGATGTACCCGCGCAACGACCTGTCGTACGCGGAAAACTTCCTGCACATGATGTTCAACACCCCGTGCGAGATCAAACCGATCAGCCCGGTGCTGGCCAAGGCGATGGACCGGATCTTCATCCTCCACGCCGACCACGAGCAGAACGCCTCCACCTCCACCGTTCGTCTGGCCGGCTCGTCGGGTGCCAACCCGTTCGCCTGTATCGCCGCCGGTATCGCCGCACTGTGGGGCCCGGCCCACGGCGGTGCGAACGAAGCGGTCCTGACCATGCTCGATGAAATCGGCGATGTCTCGAACATCGACAAGTTCATCGCCAAGGCCAAGGACAAGAACGACCCGTTCAAGCTCATGGGCTTCGGTCACCGCGTGTACAAGAACCGCGACCCGCGCGCCACCGTGATGAAGCAGACCTGCGACGAAGTCCTGCGCGAGCTGGGCATCAAGAACGACCCGCAGCTGGAACTGGCCATGCGCCTGGAAGAGATCGCCCTGACCGATCCGTACTTCATCGAGCGCTCGCTGTACCCGAACGTCGACTTCTACTCGGGGATCATCCTCAAGGCAATCGGCATTCCGACCAGCATGTTCACCGTGATCTTCGCCCTGGCACGTACCGTGGGCTGGATCTCGCACTGGAAAGAAATGCTCTCCAGCCCGTACAAGATCGGCCGCCCGCGCCAGCTGTACACCGGCGAGCAGAAGCGCGACATCGTTGCGCTGCAGGACCGCAAGTAAGCTTCCATAGCCGAACGCAAAAAGGCTGCCCTCGGGCAGCCTTTTTTATTCCTCCTGTGCCGACCTCTTCGCGGGTAAACCCGCTCCCACAGGGTTCTCACAATCCTCCGGGTCTGTGAAGGCCCTGTGGGAGCGGGTTTACCCGCGAAGAGGCCAGTACAGACAGTACAAAGCCTCAGTTTTTCTCAGCCCGCTCCCGCAACCCTTTCAGGGTATTGAACGGCGCATCCACCACGAACTTGTTGGCCACCATCGCCGGCACGCTACCACCTGGCTCGGTGTGTACCTGATAGGTCACCTCCGTGCTGTCGCCCTTGGGCACCAGTTTCCAGAAGCCTTCGACCTTCGCCACCCGCACAAAGCCCTTCTCTTCCGGGATGTAGGTCGGCTCTTCCTTCAGGTTGCGTACCAGGCTGCCATCAGCCTGCTTCACCGTGGTCACATGCAATACCGAGTCCCGCGGCGTCACCGGCCATGGCGTATTGAACTGGGTGTAGGTCCAGCTCTGGTCACCTTCATGCTTGAGCAGCTTCTGCGACTTGCACTCATGAATCCATTTGCAGGCACCTACCACGTCTTCCTGCAACGCCTGCACCTTGGCCAGCGGCGCCTTGATCACGGTGACGCCTTGATAGGCCTTGTACTTGGAACCGGCCACTTCACTGAGGGAAACCTTGATCCCCTCCTCGTCCTTGGCCACCTGCCAGTTTTCGGCCCAGGCCGCAGGCGACAGCAGAACACCCATGCCACACAGCAGAGCAATACGCTTGAACGATCTCATCATGTTTATCCTTGTTGTCGAAGATCCAGCCTGTCACGCCGCCGTCATCTGCTCCCACCAGCCGAGAATCCTGATGGCCTCGTCACGGTCATTGCCGCACACCTCGACATCCGCCTTGAAACCGCCACACACCGCCGGCCGCTCGGGCTTGCCGAACAGGTCGCAGAGGTTGTCTACGGTCAGGTGCAGGCAGCGCTCGCCAGCCGGCTTGCCATTGGGCATGCGCGGCATCGCAGAGGTGATGGACGAGGCAATGCAGCAGGCACCACAGCCCTCACGGCAATTCATGGCTATTCACCAAAATCAGGACTCCCTGGAACAAAACGGGACGAACGTCCCTGGATAGTAACCGCTCAAACAGGCGTTTGAAATTGCTGGCACGATGAAATCTGCCATGACCCGGCAGTCAGTTCGCTGACTACTGGCGGTACTCGAAATCGATGGCCGCCCCTTCCACGTCGCGACGGCTGTCATTGCGCAGTTGCAGCTGCATTTCGTTGCTGATCAGCCGACCATTGAGCTGGAACGGGCTGTCATCGGCCTCTGGCTTTTCAGTGAACATGGGCGGCAGCAAAGGTTTACGTCGCTGGATCGGCGCAAGGCTGCCCACATTCGGCTTCAGGCTATTGACCATATCGGCAGGCAGGCTGAGGTCGAGCTTTGCCTTGGGCAACGGCTGGGCAACCTCTTTGCTCACGGGCTTGCGTGCCGGCCTGGCCTTGCTGTTGCCGGCTTTCCTGGCCGCCTGCTTGTGCGCTGGCTTGGCTGCGGCTTTCTGCACCGGCTTGGCTTTCTGCACCGGTTTGGCCGCTTGCGCCTGGCCTGCCGGCTGCGCAGCCTGGGCAGCACCAGCCAGACTGCAGAGCGGTACAAGGCACAAGATCAGGGCAAAACGGCGCAAAGCATTCATGGCAAATGGACAGACTGGCAGGAAAAGTGCGTATGCTCCCTGTTCCGCAGGCGCGTGGCAAGCCTACAAAAGCGCGGCCGCTGGCTCCCGGCACAATTGCTGGGCCAGCAGGCCGAGAGTGATCACCGCGCGCTCGGCTTCCTTGTTCCAAGGTATACCGCAATTAAGGCGGATGCAGTGGTTGAATTGCTCGGTGTTACTGAAGATCAGCCCGGGCGCAATACTGATGCCCTGCTCCAGCGCGCGCACATGCAGCTCCTGGGTGTTGACCCGCCCGGGCAGGCTCACCCACAGAATGAAACCGCCCGTCGGCCGGGTCATCTGGGTACCCTCGGGGAAGTGCTGCTGCACCGCCAGCTGATAGGCACTGAGGTTCTTGCGGTACTCCTGGCGGATGTAACGCAGGTGCCGGTCGTAGCCGCCATTCTCCAGGTAGGCCGCCACACCCATCTGCGTCACGCTGCAGGCCGAGTGGGTGGTAAAGGTTTGCAGGCGCTGGATTTCGTCCCGATAGCGCCCGGCAATCATCCAGCCTACGCGTACACCGGGGGACAGGGTCTTGGAAAAACTCGAGCAATAGATCACCCGGTCCAGCCGGTCGAATGCCTTCAGCGCCTTGGTCTTGCCCTGCTCGAACATCAGCTCGCCATAGATGTCATCCTCGACGATCTGGATATCGAAGTCCGACGCCAGGCGCAGCAACTGCTTCTGTCGCTCCTCCGGGACGGTGCCGCCCAGCGGGTTGCTAAGGCGCGCAGTCAGCACCAGGGCCTTGATCGACCACTGATTGGCCGCCAGCTGCAAGGCTTCGAGGCTGATGCCGGTGGACGGGTCACTGGGGATCTCGATCACCTTCAGGCCCAGCAGGTCGGCCAGCTGCAACAGCCCGTAATAGGTGGGTGATTCGGCGGCAATCAAGTCGCCGGGACGGGTCAGCACGCGCAGTGACATCTGCAGCGCATCGACGCAGCCATGGGTCACGATCACTTCACGCGGGTCGACCAGCACGCCGGCATCACGCATGCGAATGGCGATCTGCCGGCGCAGCGGCTCGAAACCGGGGCTGAACATGTAGCTGAAGGCGCGCGGGCTGTGAAAGCGCGTCACCTTGGCGATCTGCTGGTGCAGGGCCCGGACCGGCAAGTAGTCGACGTGCGGCACCGCGGCGCCGAACGGGAACACGCCATCACGGCGAGCTTCGGTCAGTACCTGCTGGATGATACTGGCACGGGTGACCAGGCCGGGGCGCTCCACCCGGGCGATGTCCGGGGTCTGCGCAGTCAGGGCCGGGGTCTGGTGCACGTAGTAGCCGGACTGCGGCCGCGCACGGATCAGCCCCTGATCCTCGAGATTGGCATAGGCCTGCAGCACCGTGGCATGGCTGACATTGAGCTGGGCGCTCATCTTGCGCACGGAGGGTACCCGCTCGCCTGGCTGGTAGACACCGCGACGGATGTCATCGGCCAGTTGCTGGGCGATACGCTGGTACAGCAACAGGTTGGTCATGGCTTTATCTCGACGCGCGGACTGGCTCGTTATTCTTGTGTAGCTCACTGACAGTAGAGAATACCGTAACAGTTGCAAAGTGTACTGGGACAGATCGCAGGATAGTCAACAATACAGTTGCGTGACAGCTATAGAAACGATCAAGCCCGGCTAGCCCGACGAAAAGCCGGGGCTGCTTCGCAGCCCCCTTTTCACATGATTCAGCGCGCTGGCGCCAGCTTGCCCTTGTCATCGGAGAACACGATCTCCACGCGGCGGTTCTGCGCCCTGCCCCGCTCCGAGGCATTGGCCTCGATCGGGTACTGGTCGCCATACCCCTCGACCTGCAGGCGCTTTTCGTCGATCCCCAGGTCCACCAGCATGTCGGCCACGGCCTGCGCCCGATCACGGGACAGCTTCAGGTTGTCCTCCGCCGGGCCGGTGCTGTCGGTATAACCCTCGATCCGCACTACCCGGCGCGGGTTGAGCTGAAGGAACTGCACCAGCTTGAGCACGGTACGGCTGGCCGAGTTCTTCAGGTCGGCACGACCGGTGTCGAACAGCACGTCACCCAGGGTCATCACCAGGCCACGGTCGGTCTGCTCCGAGGCCAGCGCGGCAATCTGCGACTCGATCCACTTGCCCTGCTGCTGCACACTGGCCAGCTTGGCCTCGCGCAGGGCCAGCTGCAGGCGCTGGCGCTCCAGGTCGAGCTTGGCCTGGCGTTCCTGATTCAGCGCCAGCTTGGCATGCTCGCTGGCAATCTCGCTGTAACGCTGGCTCAGGTAAGCGTAATGGCGCACGTCGGCACCGGTGCCGATATAGCTGGACAGGCGCTCGGCGCGAGCCAGCGACTCGCCTGCGCGAATCACGTCACGCGGTGCGCTGCGCAGCACATCGGAATCATCCTTGACCTTCTGGAAGGCTGCGGTGGCTTCATCCAGCGCTGCGCTGCTGCGCTGGCTGGCGCAACCTTGAAGACCTGCCGACAGCGCCAGCACTGCCAGCGCAGCCAATGGCATGCGACGGATCATGGCTGCACCTCCAGCTGCTTGCGCAGGCGCTTGACCCGCGACTGCAGCAGTTGCAGCTGCTCTTCGCTCTTCTGGTTCAGCACCTGGGCCTCGGCCAGGCGCGCATCCAGCTCGGCCTGCTCGGCACGCATGCGCGCATCGCGGTAGTCTTCGGTGAGCATATTGGTCTTGGCCCGGGCCAGCTTGTCTTCGGCCAGCTTGAGCGCTTCGACCTGTTCGGTGGCACCGACGGCCCTGGCCTGCTCCAGTGCCTGTTCGGAAATGCGCATCTGCTCGTTAGGGGCCGGATCGTTGGCGCAGCCAGCCAGGCCGAGCACGGCCAGGGCAAGGATTAGTGGTTGGGTTCTCACGCAATCTTCCTAGTGTTTGGGGGCGTCCGACGGCACCTGCAGCTGTGCTTTCCAGCGCTCGACATTACGTTGCAGCACGGCCTCGGACGCACCGGAGATCGGCAATTCTGTCAGTTTTTTTGCCAGTTGCCCACGCAACCAGCTGTCATTGCAGGCCGAGTTGTGCGACAGGGCCAGGTACAGGCCCGGCCGATCCACCGGCAGGCCGCGGGCGATCAGGTCATTGCTCATGCCCAGGCTCTGGACCATGGCCATGCCTGAATAGCGGCCAGCGAGCACATAATCCACCTGGCCAAGCACCAGTTTCTGGAACGCCTGGGTCAGGTTCTGTGCCGGCACCAGCTTCAGCTGGGCCTTGGCGAAAGCGGTAAAGGCCGGGGTCAGCCGCGCGCGCTCGGACAAGCTGCCCTGATACTGGGCCAGGTCCGCCGGGCCTTCGAAGACCAGTGTGGCGTCGTGGCGCGTCCACACCAGGTATTCGTTGAGCTGCAGGGGTGGGTGGAGGTAGTCCAACGCGGTCAGTTGCTCCACCTGCATGGGGGTGTCGAGCAGCAGGTCCATGCGCCCGCTACGCACTTCTTCCAGCGCCTGGTCACGACGGCCGGCGTTCAGCACCTCCACCTTCACGCCCAGCTCGCCAGCCACCTGGCGCAGCAGGTCGACGTTGGCGCCGATCAGGTGTTTCGGGTCGCTCGGGTCTTGCCATGAATAGGGCGGCGCATCGGGGCTACCGGTTGCCACCAGGCGTTCGCACTTGCCTGCCGCCATGACCAGCGGCGACACCAACAACGCCGTGCATGCCAGCACCCTGCCTGCTTTACGCAGCACCATTGCTCACTCCTTGTATTGCTTGGCCTGGCCCAATCGCCGGCAAGCCAGCTCCCACAGGCACAGCGCCGCCCTTGAGAACTGTACTGTACCTGTGGGAGCTGGCTTGCCGGTGATTGGGCCGGAACAGACCACAAAAAAACCCGGCCCCCTGTGCGAGGGCCGGGTTCTTTATAAGTGAAGCAGGCGGATCAGACCAGCTTTTCCAGCTCCGGAACCGCTTCGAACAGGTCAGCGACCAGGCCGTAGTCGGCTACCTGGAAGATCGGTGCTTCTTCGTCCTTGTTGATCGCCACGATCACCTTGGAGTCTTTCATGCCGGCCAGGTGCTGGATCGCGCCAGAGATGCCGACGGCGATGTACAGCTGCGGCGCAACGATCTTGCCGGTCTGGCCGACCTGCATGTCGTTCGGCACGAAGCCGGCGTCGACGGCGGCGCGCGAAGCACCGACGGCAGCACCGAGCTTGTCGGCCAGGCTGTACAGGTGCTTGAAGTTGTCACCGTTGCCCATGCCACGGCCGCCGGAAACGACGATCTTGGCAGCGGTCAGTTCTGGGCGGTCGGACTTGGCCAGCTCTTCGCCAACGAAGGCCGAGATGCCGGCGTTGTGGGCAGCGCCGACGGCCTCGATGGCAGCCGAACCACCTTCGGCGGCCACGGCGTCGAAGCCGGTGGTACGCACGGTGATGACCTTGATGGCCGCGCTCGATTGCACGGTGGCAATGGCGTTACCGGCATAGATCGGGCGCTTGAAGGTGTCGGCGGACTCGACCGAGATGATCTCGGAAATCTGGTCCACATCCAGCAGCGCAGCAACGCGCGGCAGGATGTTCTTGCCATTGGTGGTGGCCGGGGCCAGCACGTGGCTGTAGCCCTTGGCCAGCTCGACGATCAGCGGCGCAACGTTTTCCGGCAGGACATGGGCGTAGGCAGCATTATCGGCAACCAGCACCTTGGCCACGCCAGCGATCTTGGCAGCAGACTCGGCAACGCCGCCCACGTTCTGGCCAGCGACCAGCACGTGCACATCACCACCGATCTTGGCGGCAGCGGCAACAGTGTTCAGGGTGGCCGGGGCTACGGCACCGTTCTCGTATTCAGCGACAACCAGGATAGTCATTTAGATTACCTTCGCTTCGTTCTTCAGCTTCTCGACCAGTTCGGCCACCGATTTGACCTTGATACCCGCGCTGCGGGCAGCCGGGGCTTCAACTTTCACGGTCTTGTTGGTGGAGGCGAGGGAAACGCCCAGCGCGTCTGGAGTGACGGTCTCCAGCGGCTTCTTCTTGGCCTTCATGATGTTCGGCAGCGACGCGTAGCGCGGCTCGTTCAGGCGCAGGTCGGTGGTGACGATGGCTGGCAGGTTCAGCGCAACGGTCTGCAGGCCGCCATCGATTTCACGGGTGACGTTCAGCTTGTCGCCCGCCACTTCCACCTTGGAGGCGAAGGTGCCTTGAGCGTAGCCGGTCAGCGCAGCCAGCATCTGGCCAGTCTGGTTGTTGTCGCTGTCGATGGCCTGCTTGCCGAGGATGACCAGCTGCGGCTGCTCTTTGTCGACAACGGCTTTCAGCGCCTTGGCCACGGCCAGGGAGTTCAGTTCGTCAGCGGCCTCGACCAGGATGGCGCGGTCGGCACCCAGGGCCAGGGCGGTACGCAGCTGCTCCTGAGCAGTGGCCGGGCCGACGGAAACGACGACGATCTCGGTCGCAACGCCCTTTTCCTTCAGGCGTACGGCTTCTTCCACGGCGATTTCGCAGAAGGGGTTCATGGACATCTTGACGTTAGCAAGGTCGACGCCGGAGTTGTCCGCTTTGACACGAACCTTGACGTTGTAGTCGACCACTCGTTTGACAGCTACAAGAACCTTCATGGATTCCTCGTTACTCTCCGGTGAATAGATAGTCGCCTGGGGCTGAGCCCTGCGATGCGCGTGGGTACAAGGGCACCTCTAAAAACGTACCGGGAGGCGGTAACTTCACAGTGACCGAACCAGTCGTGTCCGGACTCTTGCGACAAATACTCACGGGTCATTTTCTGTCGTGGCGTGTAAACTCCACTACAAACCGGCCCAAGGCCGCAAAACCCTGCTCCACACCTGGTCTTTAGAGGTGTACCTGCGCCCGGCTGCAAGCCTACGGCGAACGTAAAACCGCTCGTATCTTGACCGTAACACCCAATCCGGTCAATACGGCAAATCGGTCACCCTCCAGCCGCGCTCCTGTGATTTTACTGGCCTGCGGCAAATTCAAACAAACGTTTGTATTGGACCCGCCAAGTGGTGTAGATATAATGCGCGGCCAAGACAAAACGGTGTAGTCCGTCATTTGCCCAGCTACAGTTCCGCCGTTGCGTAGAACCGCTGCGAATGCCCCCGCGCACCCATAAGACAAAGCAACAGCACGAGCCTTGATGAGTAGGAGAGAACCAGTGGAACGCGAATACATGGAATTCGACGTGGTCATCGTCGGCGCCGGCCCGGCGGGCCTGTCCGCCGCCTGCCGCCTGAAGCAGAAGGCCGCCGAAGCCGGTAGCGAAATCAGCGTCTGCGTGGTGGAAAAAGGCTCTGAAGTCGGCGCCCACATCCTCTCCGGCGCGGTGTTCGAACCCCGTGCCCTGAACGAGCTGTTCCCCGACTGGAAAGCGCTCGGCGCGCCGCTGAACACCGAAGTGAAGCGCGACGACATCTACGTGCTCAAGGATGCCGGCAGCTCGACCAAGGTGCCTGACCTGTTCGTGCCCAAGACCATGCACAACCAGGGCAACTACATCATTTCGCTGGGCAACCTGTGCCGCTGGCTGGCCCAGCAGGCCGAGAACCTGGGCGTGGAAATCTACCCGGGCTTCGCCGCCCAGGAAGCACTGTTCGACGACAACGGCGTGGTCCGCGGCATCGTCACCGGTGACCTCGGTGTCGACCGTGAAGGCAACCCGAAGGACGGCCTGTACACCCCGGGCATGGAACTGCGCGCCAAGTACACCCTGTTCGCCGAAGGCTGCCGTGGCCATATCGGCAAGCAACTGATCAAGCGCTTCAACCTTGACAGCGAGGCCGACGTCCAGCACTACGGCATCGGCCTGAAGGAAATCTGGGAAATCGACCCGGCCAAGCACGAGCAGGGCCTGGTGGTGCACACCGCTGGCTGGCCGCTGGACGTGATGGCCAAGGACAACACCGGTGGTTCGTTCCTCTATCACCTGGAAAACAACCAGGTAGTGGTCGGCCTGATCGTCGACCTGTCCTACGCCAACCCGTACCTGTCGCCGTTCGACGAGTTCCAGCGCCTGAAGCACCACCCGGTGATGAGCCAGTACCTCGAAGGCGGCAAGCGCATCAGCTACGGTGCCCGTGCCATCTGCAAGGGCGGCTTCAACTCGCTGCCGAAGATGGTATTCAACGGTGGCGCGTTGATCGGCTGTGACCTGGGCACCCTGAACTTCGCCAAGATCAAGGGCAGCCACACTGCGATGAAGTCTGGCATGCTGGCCGCCGAAGCAGTGGCTGACGCACTGATCGCCGGCAGCGAAGGCGGTGACCAGCTGAACGGCTACGTCAGTGCCTTCAAGGCCAGCTGGCTGTACGAAGAACTGTTCGCCAGCCGCAACTTCGGCCCGGCCATGCACAAGTTCGGCCCGCTGCTGGGCGCGGCGTTCAACTATGTGGACCAGAACTGGTTCGGCGGCAAGCTGCCGTTCACCCTGCACGACACCAAGCCGGACTACGCCTGCCTGAAGCTGGCGGCCGAGTCGCAGAAGATCGACTACCCGAAACCGGACGGCAAGCTCAGTTTCGACAAGCTCAGCTCGGTATTCCTCTCCAGCACCAACCACGAAGAGGAACAACCCTGCCACCTGAAGCTGACCGACCCGAACGTGCCGATCGCCAGCAACCTGCCGCTGTACGACGAGCCGGCCCAGCGCTACTGCCCGGCGGGCGTGTACGAAGTGGTCACCCAGGAAGACGGCAGCAAGCGCTTCCAGATCAACGCGCAGAACTGCGTGCACTGCAAGACCTGCGACATCAAGGACCCGGCCCAGAACATCACCTGGGTCACCCCTGAAGGCGCTGGCGGGCCGAACTACCCGAACATGTAAGGCCGCTGCTCTTGCGCTAACGAAAAGCCCCCGGTTCTCACGAGCCGGGGGCTTTTTATTGCCTGCCAATATCAGGCAGTTCGCACTTCCTCGAAGAGCTCTGGGTGGCGGTCCAGCAGCTTGAGCAGTTTCACCAGCGCCACTGGCGGGGTGGTCTTGCCATTTTCATAACGAGAGAACGCATTGACCCCACCACCGAAAATTTCCCCCGCTTCACGCTGGTCGAGGTCGAACTTCCGGCGCATGGCTGCAATGAAAGCAGGGTCAACAACGGCTCCATTGACTTGTCGCTCAAAGGCCGACATCAGGTCACTCATGCGCTGCGCCTCTCCCATGCCCAGTATCACCTCACCACAAGCAGGGCAGTAGTCGCCATAAACATCGGGAATAACGGTAGCTTCACCCTTGTAGCGATAAGGCATGTCCTTGGATTGCGCGACCAATTCCGCTCCTCCACACAGTGGGCATTTCATTTCATAGCTCCTTGAAAGACACGATGAGCAGGTCGTCAACCACCATCAACTTGAGGTAAACCCTTCCTACAGCGGTCTGGGGACGATAGACGTCCTGCCAGACTCGATGATTGTTGTAGGTCGTCATGCTCTTATGAAAGTCGCCTGGCGTTAGCTCGCGAACAATGTTCAGCATGGCGAAAGGCTCAATGCCAAGTGCCCGCGCACCCTGCGTGGCTACCCCGGTAGTACGCACTTTGCCTAGACTCAACAGCGCCTTCACCCGCTGCAGCGGGCAGTGAGGCATTCTCTTTTCCATGAGAAATTAACCTTCCAGGTTAAATTTGGCTAATAGGTTATTCCAATAACCCCGGCCCGGAAGTCTGCCTCAATGCCCTGCAGCCGTTACCGGCTCATTTGTCACCGCACATGATCGGCATCGGCTCCGCCACAAACGCCAATGGCTCACGACGCCCGAAATACAGGGCTGTCAGCAGCCCGACCGTGCCCATGACCAGACAAAAGCCGACACACACCCACGGGCTCCACGGCATCAGTGCAATCAACGCCAGCGGTGTGGTGCTGGCCCACAGCGCGTAAGCCACGTTGTAGGTGAAGGAAATGCCCGACACGCGGATCTCGGCCGGGAACAGCCCGACCATCACCGACGGCACCACACCTACCACGCCGCAGGACAAACCTGCCAGCGCATAGGCCAGCCAGGTCAGGCCCCACTGCCCCACCAGGCTGGCGTACAACGCACCGATGCCCACCGGCAGCAACAGGCTATAGAGCATCAGCGCGCGCCAGGCGCCTACACGGTCGACCAGCAGCCCGGCCAGCACGCAGCCAATGTTGAGGAAGACGATGCCCACGCTGCTCAGGGCAAAGGTGTGCCCGGCACTCATGCCGAAGCGCTGCTGCATCACTGTCGGGGTAATCACCACCAGCACCACCACGGCGGATGTCAGCACACAAGTCAGCAGTGCCGCCGGGATCAACGCCCGGCGGTGTTCGCCCAGCACCCGCCGTAGCGGGAAGCTCACCGGCTGCTCCTGGCGTGCGCGCAGGGCGAGGAACACCGGTGTTTCGCTGAGCCAACGGCGCAACCACACGCCGATCACGCCGAATACCCCGCCGAGCAGGAACGGGTAGCGCCAGGCGTAGTCGAGAATTTCCTGCGCTGTGAACAGCTGTGCCAGCAAGGTCGCGGTCAGCGCTCCCAGCAGGTAGCCGAAGGTCAACCCGGCCTGCAGGAAGCCCAGGGCGTAGCCGCGGCGCCCGGCTGGTGCGTGCTCGGCGACGAAGGTCCAGGCACTCGGCACCTCGCCGCCCACCGCCGCGCCCTGCAGGATGCGCAGGGCCAGCAGGATCAGCGGCGCCGCATAGCCGATGTCGGCGTAGGTCGGCATCACCCCGATCAACAGGCACGGCAGGGCCATCATCAGGATGCTCAGGCTGAAGACCCGCTTGCGTCCCAGGTGGTCGGCGAAGTGTGCCATCAGGATGCCGCCCAGCGGCCGCGCCAGGTAGCCAGTGACGAAGATCCCGAAGCTTTGCAGCAGGCGCAGCCATTCGGGCATCTCGGGCGGGAAGAACAGCTGGCTGAGGGTCAGCGCAAAGAACACGAAAATGATGAAATCGTAGATTTCCAGCGCGCCGCCCAACGCCGCCAGGCCCAGGGTCCGGTGGTCACCGCGGCTGAACCGGGGCGGGCGAGCGGTATCGATGGCAGTCATGGCAGGGTCCGCAAATCGGCAAAGGGCAAGAGGATAGCAAATAGCGCCCCCCTTGCCCCGCCCGCTGCGGCTTTAGCGGTTGAACATGGTATTGACGAAATTGGCCCGCGGCCGTGGCCGCGGCGTAGTAGCCGGCATGGCGCCCGGCAGTGGCAGCTTGCCGACCAGCAGCGGTGTATCGATGATCGCCATGAACGTCTCCAGCGCCTCGTTATCGGGCACCTGGGGCAGGCTCAGGCTGACGGCCTGGCGCTCGGTCTGCGGCACCGAGGGCACTATCAACTGGGTAGAGTGATACAGCAGGGCATGCTGGATCTGCGTACTGACGCGGCAGAAGCGCACCAGGTCGACCCCGGCATGGCTGGCCAGCTCGATATTGCCCAACAGCAGGTGGAAAGGCTGCAAGGCACACAGCACCAGGCGCTGCAGCTCCTCGAAGCTGTCCACTGGCGCTATCCGGTAGTAGCCCAGGCCATTGAGCAGCCGCTCCAGCTGCAGGCGCTGGCACGGGTGTGCGTCGGCAATGAGGATGCGCAGGGTCTTGTTGGCCATGGTCGGACCTGGGCAGTTGGGTAATGGGTACGCTCCCTGACCATACTGCGCCAGTAACGGCTGCTGCCAAGGTTATGCCTGGCAGGGGTCTTCTTTGATAGAAGTCGGGAAAACCGCGGAAATCAAGTGACTGACTGACGGAATTTGCATTTGCCTTTAACCCGGCAATCAGGATTCCCACGCGCGCATGCGCACCCGGCAGTGCTTCATGGCATTGACGATGTGCTTTTCTACCAGGCTGCGGGAAATACCCAGGCGCTCGGCAATCTGCTGGTGTGACAGGCCATCTAGCTTGCGCAGCAGGAAGCAGTCGCGGCAGACCTTGCTCAGCTCATCCAGGGCGCGCTGCATCAGCGCCAGGCGCTGGTCGAGCTGCATGCCGTGGCTCGGTGCCGGGGTGTGCCAGCGCTCGTCGCTGTCCAGCACCTCCAGCGGCTCGGCCTGGCGCACCTGGTGCCGCCGGTGGCGGTCGATCACCAGGTTGAGCGCGGTACGGTAAAGGAAGGCACGCGGGTGCTCGATGCGCTCGCCGTCGGTGCGCTCCAGCACCCGCAGATAGGCATCGTGCGCCACGTCTTCGGCGGCCTGACGATTGCCCAGGCGCGCGGAAAGGAAGCCCACCAGTTCGCGATAGTAATGTTCCACGACGTTACCTGAGATCGTCCTGCCAGCCTATGCCAGAAAGCCCTTTCAGGCAGCAACGCGGGACCGAGTGATGTCAACGTGCGATCTTACAAATTATAATTATTCTCAGCAACAAGAGGGGAATGGCTGGAGGGCGTTAGCGCCTGGGAGACCGAGCGCCGCCCGCGCGGCGCATCGCGAGCGAAGCTCGCTCCTACATTTGTTTCGGGCCAGTTAATCCTGAGGCAGAGGCGCGCGGCCCTTTGGCGTTCACCTCGATATTGTGTGGAACAAACAAGGCGGTCGCGCGCGCTGGCGCAGGCGTTACTGGCCCGAAACAAATGTAGGAGCGAGCTTCGCTCGCGATGCGCCGCGCGGGCGGCGCTCGATCTCGCAGGCGCCACAACCCTGTCGCCATACACCTGTCAGCCCCTACCCAACATTCGCTAAATCCCCTCCTGCCGCTTTCGTCTATCTGGCACCCCCTCGGCTGGAAGTCTGCATGAGACCTTTAACCAACACCCGTCGCCGGGTCCTGCTCACTGGCCTGGGCCTGCTCGGCCTGAGCAGCCTGCTGGCCTGGAAGGCCCTGCCCTACGGCGCGCAGCCGCTCAGTACGGTCGCCGTAACCCGTGCCGACATCGAAAGCAGCGTCACCGCACTGGGCACCCTGCAACCACGGCGCTACGTGGACGTTGGTGCCCAGGCGTCCGGGCAGATCCACACCCTGCACGTCGAGGTCGGCGACACGGTGCGCAAAGGCCAGCTGCTGGTCGAGATCGACCCGTCGACCC
Source organism: Pseudomonas sp. SF2 (assembly GCF_036858055.1). Taxonomy (NCBI): domain Bacteria; kingdom Pseudomonadati; phylum Pseudomonadota; class Gammaproteobacteria; order Pseudomonadales; family Pseudomonadaceae; genus Pseudomonas; species Pseudomonas sp. SF2. The sequence goes on from NZ_JAMBDI010000005.1 coordinate 119,104, forward strand.
AGCAGGCCCGGCTGGATGCCGGCCGCTATTCGATCGACAACCTCAAGGCCCAGTTGGCCGAACAACGCGCGCAGTTCCAACTGGCCCGACAACAGCTCAAACGGCAACGCGACCTGGCCGCCGCCGGTGCCACCCGCGACGAGGACGTACAAACGGCCGCAGCGCAGCTGAAGGTCACCCAGGCGCGCATCGACATGTTCCAGGCGCAGATCCGCCAGGCCCAGGCCAGCCTGCGCAGCGACGAGGCCGAGCTGGGCTACACGCGCATCTACGCGCCGATGGACGGTACGGTAGTGGCGGTGGATGCCCGTGAAGGGCAAACCCTCAATGCCCAGCAGCAAACCCCGTTGATCCTGCGCATCGCCAAGCTCTCGCCGATGACCGTGTGGGCCCAGGTGTCGGAGGCCGACATCGGCAAGGTCACCCCGGGCATGACCGCCTACTTCACCACCCTGGCCGGCGGCAAGCGCCGCTGGACCAGCACCGTGCGGCAGGTACTGCCGATCCCGCCCAAGCCGCTGGAGCAGGCCAGCCAGGGCGGCGGCAGCCCGGCCAGCGTCAGCAATGGCAGCGCCGGCAGCCAGGTGGTGCAGTACAGCGTGCTGCTGGATGTCGACAACCCGGACGGTGCGCTGATGGCCGAGATGACCACCCAGGTGTTCTTCGTCGCAGGCAAAGCCAGCCAGGTGCTGACCGTACCACTGGCTGCGCTGGACGACGGTGATGGCCTGCGCCTGGCCCATGTACTGACCCGCGACGGCAAGGTCGAACAGCGCCAGGTTCGCACTGGCCTCAGCGACCGCCTGCGGGTGCAGGTGCTGGACGGCCTCAACGAAGGCGAACGCCTGGTGATCGGCGCCCCTGGCGTCAGTGGAGGTTGAATGAGCACACCCCTGATCGAGCTGGTCGACATCCGGAAATCCTACGGCGGCGTCGAAACGCCCAAGGTCGATATCCTCCATGGCATCAACCTGTGCATCCATCCCGGCGAGTTCGTCGCCATCGTCGGCGCCTCCGGCTCCGGCAAGTCGACCTTGATGAATATCCTCGGCTGCCTTGACCGCCCCACTTCCGGCAGCTACCGCTTCGCCGGCAAGGATGTGGCCGAGCTGGGCAGCGACGAACTGGCCTGGTTACGCCGCGAGGCGTTTGGCTTCGTGTTCCAGGGCTACCACCTGATCCCTTCGGGCTCGGCCCAGGAGAACGTCGAAATGCCGGCTATCTATGCCGGCGTCGCCGCCAGCGAACGCCACGCCCGCGCCAGCGCCCTGCTCGCCCGCCTTGGCCTGGCCAGCCGCACCGGCAACCGCCCGCACCAGTTGTCCGGCGGCCAGCAGCAACGGGTGTCGATTGCCCGGGCCTTGATGAACGGCGGCCATATCATCCTCGCCGACGAACCCACCGGCGCCCTCGACAGCCACAGCGGCACCGAAGTGATGGCGTTGCTCGACGAGCTGGCCAGCCAGGGCCACGTGATCATCCTGATCACCCACGACCGCAACGTGGCGGCGCGGGCGCAGCGGGTGATCGAAATTCGTGACGGCCTGATCATCAGCGATTCCGCCGCCGAAAAGCCCACGACCCACGACGGCCGCGGGCTGCAGGCCGACCAGCTGCGCCAGCGCCTGGACCGTGGCGCAACCTTGCACGGGGCGTGGAAAGGCGAATTGCTCGAAGCCCTGCAGGCGGCCTGGCGGGTGATGTGGGTCAACCGCTTCCGCACCGCCCTGACCCTGCTGGGCATCGTCATTGGCGTAGCCTCGGTGGTGGTGATGCTGGCCGTGGGCGAAGGCAGCAAGCGCCAGGTCATGGCGCAGATGGCCGCCTTCGGCTCGAACATCCTCTACCTCAACGGCAAGCCGGCGAGCCTGGGCGAACAGGCTGGCACCATCACCCTCGACGATGTCGCCGCCATCGGCCAACTGCCGCAGGTCAAGCACGTGATGCCGGTGATCGGCGAAAAGATGATGGTGCGCCACGGCAACAGCAGCCAGCGGTTCTATGTGGGCGGCAACAACACCGGGTTCCCCGAGATTTTCAACTGGCCGGTGGTGGAAGGCAGCTTCTACACCGATGCCGATGAAGCCAACGCTGCGGCGGTGGCGGTGATCGGCCAGAAAGTGCGGGAAAAGATGCTCGACCCCGGGCGCGATCCGCTGGGGCAGTACCTGCTGATTGGCAATGTGCCGTTCCAGGTGGTCGGTATCCTGGCCGGCAAGGGCGCCAGCTCTGGCGACCAGGACAGCGACGGGCGCATCGTGGTGCCCTACTCCGCCGCCGCCATCCGCCTGTTCGGCCAGCGTGACCCGGACTACATCGCCGTTGCCGCCCTCGACTCCATGCGGGTCAATGAAGCCGAAGCGGCCATCGACAAGCTGCTGCGCCAGCGCCACAACGGCCGCCAGGACTTCGAGCTGACCAATGACGCGGCGCTGATCCAGGCCGAAGCGCGCACGCAGAACAGCCTGTCGCTGATGCTGGGGGCGATCGCCGCGATCTCGCTGCTGGTGGGCGGCATCGGCGTGATGAACATCATGCTGATGACCGTGCGCGAGCGTACCCGTGAAATCGGCATCCGCATGGCCACCGGCGCGCGCCAGCGCGACATCCTGCGGCAATTTCTCAGCGAGGCGGTGATGCTGTCGATGGTTGGCGGCCTGGCCGGCATCGTCCTGGCCCTGGCCATCGGTGGCGGCCTGATGCTGGCCGAAGTGGCGGTGGCCTTTGCCCTGCCCGCCATGCTCGGCGCCTTCGCCTGCGCCGTCGTCACCGGCATCGTGTTCGGCTTCATGCCAGCGCGCAAGGCCGCCCGCCTCGACCCGGTCAAAGCCCTTACCAGCGAATAACCCATGACTCTGCCTAGCCGCATCAGCCTGTTGACCTTATGCGTATGCCTCGCCGCCTGCAGCACGCCACCCACACCTGCCAGCGGTATCGCCACGCCACCTGCCTGGCAAGGCGAGGCCGCATCACCCTCGGCACAACTGCCAACGGCACAGTGGTGGCAAGCCTTCGCCAGCCGCGAGCTCGACCGCCTGGTACAGCACGCCTTGCACAATGCCCATGACCTGGCTGCCGCCACGGCGCGGGTGCGCCAGGCCCGGGCCCGCGCGGTCATCGCCGGCGCGCCGCTGCTGCCGGAGCTGAAGCTGGGCCTGGACGGCAGCCGTCAACGCCTGCTGCACGGTGACGGCAATGACCAGCTGGATGTCAGCCGCAACGAACCCACCAGTACCTCGTTCGACATGCAGCTCAGCGCCAGCTACGAAATCGACTTCTGGGGTGGCCTGCGGGCGACCCGCGACAGCGCCCTGCGCAACCTGGATGCCAGCCGCTTCGACCGCCAGACCGTGGAGCTGACCCTGGTCAGCGCGGTGGCCGACAGTTACCTGCAGGGCCTGGCCCTGCAAGAACAGCTGCGCATTGCCCGCCTCAACCTGCGCAATGCCCAGGACGTACTGGGCCTGGTCGAGGCACGCCAGCGCAGCGGTTCCGCCACACGCCTGGAACTGGCCCAGCAACGCAGCCTGGTAGCCACGCAGCAACGCCAGCTGCCGTTACTGGAGCAGAAGTGGCAGGACAGCCGGGTCACCCTGGCAACCCTGCTCGGCGACCCGTTGCAGTCGCTACCCGCCAGCCAGGAAGCGATCATCACCCTGCAATGGCCCGCCATTGGCAGCGGCGTACCCAGCGAACTGCTCACCCGTCGCCCGGACATTGCCGCGGCGGAAGCACGGCTGGCCGCCGCCAGCGCCAACCTGCAGGTCGCCCGCGCCGCCATGCTGCCCAAGCTCACCCTCGGGGCCAACCTGGGGGCTGGCGCCAACACCTTTGCCCATCTGTTCGACAGCGCCTACTACACGCTCACCAGCGGCCTGGTCGCGCCGATCTTCAACAACGGCCGGTTGCGCGCCGCGCGTGAACTGGCCGAGGCGGAACAGGCAGAGTTGCTGGAGACCTACCGCAGCAGCATCCTGGCCGGTTTTGCCGATGTCGAGAAAGCGCTCAATGCGATCCAGGGTGTGGACCGCCAGCGGCAGTGGCAGGATGAAGAGGTGGCGCAGGCGCGGCTGGCGTTCGAACTGGCGCAGCAGCGTTATGGCGCGGGAGCGGAAACGCTGTTGAGCGTGCTTGAGACCCAGCGCACCTTGTATGTGGCGCAGGACCAGCAGGTGCAATTGCGCCTGGCCCGGTTGCAGGGCAGTGTGGCGTTGTACAAGGCATTGGGGGGTGGGTGGCAGGTCGGGCAGTAAACCGCGTTGCTTTCCGGGGCTGCTGCGCAGCCCATCGCGACGCAAGGCCGCTCCCACAGGTTCATGCCATGCACCGTCATGTGGGAGCGGCCTTGTGTCGCGAAAAGGGCGCAGAGCGCCCCCAATCAACGCGAGCGCTGCGCCACCTTCAGGTTGCGCGCATACCACGGCCGCTGCGGTACCTTGAGCCGCAGCTTGTCGAGCAGGTCGTCATCGCTGTAGATGATGCGCAACGCCAGCTTCATGGTCTCCGGGTCCATCTCGACACTGCGCCCGGGCCGCAAACCCGGCACCGTCGAGCAGCCGTGGGTATCCGGCCCCAGCCACGGGTCCGCCACTTGCACCCAGCGCCCTGGCGCAAACCATGGCACACCATTGACCTCCAGGCGCCGCACCTCGCCCGGATGCAGCCGCTCATGGGCATGGAACCAGTCCTCGATGCGGTCGTCGATCCAGCCGTGAAATTGCCAGAACACCGGGTTCACATGGGATGAAAACGGGTCACCAAGAAAATCGTTCTGCTCGGCGAACCAGCGTTCGGCAAAATCATCCGGCGTACGCGCCGTAGGCACCGGCATACCGTTGGACGGGTCGCGCGGCACCGATGCCCAGCGCATGTGCAGCCAGTCGTGCAGGCCCAGCTCCACTTCCGAACCGAACTGGCCCAGGGTCAAGGTGCTCAGGTACTCCGGGTCGGTATAGCGTGACTCCCAGACCTGGAAGTTGCCATGGAAGGTATCCGGCGTCTTGATGTCGCGCACCCACTGGGTGTATTCCGCATCACCGCTGGCCAGCCAGGTGGGCGGCAGGGCATTGCCGTCATGGTTGTCGAAATAGCGGGCGAACCCGGCGCGGTCGCGCTCCAGTTCCGGCTGCGGCAGCGGGAAGCGCGGCCATGACGGCAAGTCCTGCAAGGCACGGGCATTGCCAAGCATGTGCCGGTGCATGAAGAAAAAGTCCTCGCCCGAGCCGTTGCGGTCTTTGTGCCGGCCCCGGGCGTCACGCTCGCGGTCACGTGGCCCAGGCTGCCAGCCCAGGCCACGCAGGGCGCCCTGCTTGTCCTTGTCCAGTTTGTGCCATTTGTCCCGCGAGGCATGCCACAACTGGTGGAACAGGCGATGCTCCGGGGCGATCAGCCAGGCCAGCAGTTGCGGGTTCAGCGGGGTACGCTCGCGCGCCTCGGGGAAGGTGCGCTTCAAGGCCAGGAAGTGGTTGTCCTCCACGGGCAATGTCAGCGCGCGGTCCAGGCGCGCAATACGCCCGTTGAGGGTCGCCGGCCCGGCGTTGCCGAACCGGCCCCAGACCTCGTCGAGCACGATATGGCATTCATAGCGGGCATGGGCCGAACACAGACGCCAGCGCAAGGTGCCCGGTTTGTCGGCCAGAAGGTCGCCTACCACGCGGTAGCGCGGCTCTTCCTGCCCACGCAGGCGCTCGGGGGTATCCAGGTAGCCGCGCAGGGCTCGCCCGCTGGTTGCCACATCCAGGAACAGCTCCAGCTCACCTGTGGGTAGACCGTCCAGCCCCGCATCCTGGCCCTGCAGGGTCCAGCGCCAGATACCCCGCAGGGTATCGCCCAACTGCTGCAGGCGAGTATCGGCCAGTTCGACGACGGCCTCGCCAGGGGTTGCCGGGAATTCCTCGTCGGCACGCTGGCGCTGCACATACAGCGCCCCCAGCGCACCGGGCACCACCACACCCGTCAATGCCACACCGGCGATGAAACCGCGTCGGGAAATCGTCATTGCATACCTGTGCATTCATTGCGGCCATGGAGCACGGCCCGTCCAAGGCTAGAACGTTGCACGGCAGGCGAAATTTAGCGGCTTACCCACCCCAAACCTTGAAGGCTACTCGGCCACTCCTACAGGGCCCTGCGCCGGAGTCCTGATAGCGGCTAAATTTCCCGGGTGCGTGCTCGTTCACTGCAGGTAGCGGCGGCCTCTGTGCCCATCCCTCGACGGTGAACCTACTGAGACCAAGATGACGACTCCACGCTGGAAGAAAGCCCTGTTTATCAGCCTGGCCGCGGCGGTTGCCGCTGGCGCCGGGCTTGCCGCCTGGCACTACTTCGCCACACCTGCCGGCTATTCCAGGGAGGTGACCCGCCAGGCCGACGACCTGCAGGAACGCATCATCTCGTTTGACAGCCACGTCACCCTGCCGCTGACTTTCGGCACCGAGGGCAGCGAGGCCGACAAGGACGGCAATGGCCGCTTCGACCTGGCCAAGGCCGCACGCGGGCGATTGTCCGGCGCGGCCCTGACCATCTTCGCCTGGCCAGAATCCTGGACTGGTGACGGTGGCCCGCACCGCCCCACCCCAGGCTTCGTCGAAGCCGCCCGCCACACCCAGGAAGTGCGCTACAACGCCATCACCGCCATGGTCCGCGACTTCCCGCAGCAGGTGGGTATTGCCTACACCCCGCAAGACATGCGGCGCTTGCACGGCGAAGGCAAGTTCGCGGTGTTCCTCAGCATGCTCAACGCCTATGCGCTGGGCGACGACATCGACCAGCTCGACCGCTGGGCCGCGCGCGGCGTGCGCATGTTCGGCTTCAGCTACGTGGGCAACAACAGCTGGGCCGACTCCTCGCGCCCGCTGCCGTTCTTCAATGACACCGCCGATGCCCTGGACGGCCTGTCGCCGATTGGCAAGCGCGCCGTGCAGCGGCTGAACGACCTGGGCGTGATCATCGATGTGTCGCAAATGTCCAGCAAGGCGCTGGCCCAGGCCGTCGCCCTCAGCCGGGCGCCGGTGGTGGCCTCGCACTCGGCGCCACGAGCGATGGTCGACATCGACCGCAACCTCTCCGACAAGGAGCTGCAGCTGATCAAGGACAGTGGCGGCGTGGTCCAGCTGGTGGCCTTCTCCACCTACCTCAAGCCCCTGAGCAGCAAGACCCGGGACAAACTCGACGCCCTGCGCGCCGGCTACGACCTGCCGCCGCTGGCCAACCTGAACTACGCACTGATGCCCGGCGACCCGGTGATCGCCGGCTGGCCCGAGCAGAAGGTCGGCCAGTACGCCAACGCGCTGTATGGCATTCTCGAGGAAGAACCGCCGGCCACGCTCAAGGACTATGGCGACGCCATCGACTACACCGTGCGCAAGATCGGCATCGACCATGTCGGCCTGAGCTCGGACTTCAACGAAGGCGGCGGCATCGACGGCTGGCAGAACGCCAGTGAAGCACGCAACGTCACCGCCGAACTGATCAGCCGCGGCTACTCCGAAGCCGATATTGCCAAGCTCTGGGGCGGTAACTTCCTGCGGGTGTGGGAGCAGGTGCAGCGCACCGCGCAACCCGTCGCCACCTCATCCCCCTGACTCTTGCGAGCAACTTGATGAACGATCGTCGCACCTTTCTCAAGCAGGCCGGCCTGCTGGCGGCCGCCCTGCCCCTCACAGGCCCGCTGCTGCCTGCCGCCCACGCGGCACCTGCACAGCCTGCCACTGCCAACGGCTGGGCCGCGTTTCGCAGCCTGTTCGAGCTGGACCCGGCCTACGCACACTTTGCCAACTTCCTGATCACCTCGCACCCAAGGCCCGTGCGCGAAGCCATCGAGGCGCTGCGCGCCCGCTTCGACCGCCACCCGGCCCGCATGGTCGACTGGGACAGCCAGTCGGAGTGGAAGCACGAAGCCGCCGTGCGTGAATGGGCAGCCCGCTACCTCGAAGTGACGCCCCGGCAAATCGCCCTGACCGGCAGCACCACCGAAGGCCTGGGGCTGATCTATGGCGGGCTGAAGATTGCCCCGGGGCAGGAAATTCTCACCACCGTGCACGAGCATTCGGCCGCCCGTCACACCATGGGCTTTCGCACCACGCGCGATGGCACGCCAGTGCACCGGTTGCGCCTGTTCGAAGACCCCGCCAAGGTCAACAGCGACCAGGTACTGGCCACCATTGCGGCTGCCATCGGGCCGAAAACCCGGGTGCTGGGCATGACCTGGGTGCATTCGGGCAGTGGCGTGAAACTGCCCGTGGGCGAGATCGGCGCGCTGGTGCGCGAGGTCAATCGCCAGCGTGACGAGCAGGACCGGATCATCTACGTGATCGACGGCGTGCACGGCTTTGGTGTCGAAGACATGCGCTTTGCCGACCTCAACTGCGATTACTTCATCGCCGGCACGCACAAGTGGATGTTCGGACCGCGCGGTACCGGGATCATCTGCGCGGCGTCCACCGAACTGAAGCAGCTGAACCCGACCATTGCCACGTTTTCCGAGAATGAAGACTTTGCCACGGTGATGACGCCCGGGGGTTACCACGCGTTCGAGCATCGCTGGGCATTGGGCAAGGCGTTCGAGTTGCACCTGCAGTTGGGCAAGGCGGCGGTCCAGGCGCGGATTCATGGGCTTAATGACTATCTCAGGCAGCGGCTTGAAGCGCTGCCGGGGATCGAGCTGGTAACACCGCGCAGTGCGCAGTATTCGGCGGGGTTCACCTTCTTCCGGGTCACGGGGCAGGATGCTGACGAGATTGCCCGGTATCTCAACAGCCAGCGCATTGTGGTCGATGCGGTGTCGCGGGATGTCGGGCCGGTGGTGCGGACAGCGCCTGGGCTGTTGAATACCGAGGCGGAGATCGAGCGATTGGTCGATGCATTGAAGAAGCACGTTCGCGGGTGAAGCCCTGGGGCCGCTTTGCGGCCCCGGCGAGCTCAAGTCAGGATTGGCCGCCGACCCGCTTCAACCACTCCCCGACATCCCGGTAAATCCCCTCCACCTGCCCCACGATCCCCGACATGCGCAAGAAGTCATGGGTCAACCCCTCCACCCGGGCAAAGGTCACCGCCGTCCCGCCCGCCATCAGCCAGTCACGATAGGCCATGCCCTCATCGTGCAACGGGTCATACTCGGCCACGAACAGGTACGCCGGCGCCAATGGCTCGCGCAGCGTCGACAGCAACGGCGACACCCGCCAGTCCAGGCGCTGTTCGCGCTGCGGTGCATAGTGCTGGTAGAACCACGCCAGGGTAGGTGTCTCCAGCAGGTAACCCTCGGCATGCTCGCGATGGGACTCACGCTGGCAGGAGATATCGGTCACCGGGTAGAACAGCAACTGCGCCAGCGGCTTGAACGCCAGCGCTTCGGGCTGCTCCACCGCCGTAATGGCCAGCACCGCCGCCAGGCTGGCGCCCACACTGTCCCCTGCCAGCACCACCCGGCGGTTGTCCAGGCCCAGCGAGGCCGCCTGCTCAGCCAGCCAGTTGGCGGCGTCCAGCGCATCGTGCAGGGCCACCGGGAACTGCTGCTCCGGTGCCAGCCGGTAGTCTGCCGCCAGCACCGCGAACTCGCCCAGGGCCGCCAGGCGACGGCACACCGAGTCGTGCGAATCGAGGCTGCCGACCACGTAGCCGCCGCCGTGCAGGTACAGGATCACCGGTTGCAAGGCAGCGCCGGCATCGCCCTGGCGGTACAAGCGAGCCGCCAGGCGGGCGCCGTCGCGTGCGGTAATCTGCAGCTCGCTGGCCGTGACGTTGCCAGGCGGGCTCGGGTCGAGCACCTGCGAGCTGCCTTCGAACTCGGCACGGGCCTGGGCCACGTCCATCGCGTGCATGGGCAGGCTCCTGCCCGTCAGCCGGCCAAATTCGACCAGTTCCAGAAATGCCGCCAGATCAGGGTGCAGTGCCATGTGGGTTCCTTGGGTGAACAATGTGACTCAAGCCTCCCTACGGGACGTAGCAGCACACCGAAAAATTACCCGCCCACACAGCTAAATCGTTGGTGCAGGCACTCGTTATCCCTGCACAACGAAAGACCGCCAGAGGCATACCGTGGACCTTCAGAGCATTCTCAGCAAACTGTTCGCCAACGCTCATGCCGTGGGCATCGAAGGCGTTTTCCAGTTCGTCTTCAGCCAGGACCGGGCCTTCTGGTCGGAGGTGCGCGACAGCAGCCGCACCGGTGCCGGCCGGCACAGCGCCCCGGACGTCACCATTGAGCTGGCCGAGCGTGACTTCATGGGCATCATGGGCGGCACCGCCAACATCGAAGAGCTGTTCGCCAGCGCCCGCCTGAAGATCAGCGGCAACATGGGCCTGGCCACCCTGCTGCCGCAGATCATCAGCAACGCCCGGCGCGGCGCGCCGGCGACCAAGGTGTCGATGAACCAGCGCTACCCGACACCGGCACGCCTCAGCGAACGGGTGTCGGCCGCGCAACCGGTGCAGCGCGAGGTGGCACGCATTGCCCGCGCCGACATGCCGCCGGCGCGCTTCCAGGGAGAGTACCTGGAGCACGGAACACCCGTGGTGATCAGTGATGCCCTGCAGGACTGGCCGCTGTTCAGCATGGGCCGCGAAGCTTCGCTGGAGCATTTCGCCGAACTGCAGGGCATCACCCGGCACGGCGACTACGTGAAGAAGACCTTCTCCACCGACCGCGACTTCCGTTCCACTTCCATGGCCGACTTCATCGCCTCGCTGGACACCCCGGCCAAACCCGGCGAAACCCCGGCCTACATGGGCAACAACATCGTGCCGGAAAAGCTGCTGGCGCTGATTCGCTACCCGCAGTACTTCGCCCGCGAGAAGTTCATTGCGCCGCGTATCTGGATCGGCCCCAAGGGCACCCTGACGCCACTGCACCGCGATGACACCGACAACCTGTTCGCGCAGGTATGGGGACAGAAGTCTTTCATCCTTGCCGCACCGCACCATCGCCCAGCCCTGGGCACCTGGTCGACCAGCCCCAAGGGCGGCCTGGACGGCTGCGACTTCAACCCCGACGCCCCGGACTACCAGCGTTTCCCGGCGGCACGCGAAGTGCCGTTCCTGCGCGTTGTGCTGCAGGCTGGTGACCTGCTGTTACTGCCCGAAGGGTGGTTCCACCAGGTGGAGTCTGTGACCACCTCGCTGTCGGTGAACTTCTGGGTGAACTCCGGGCGCGGCTGGTAGCCGGGATTGCCAGGGGGACTGCGCCGACCGGAAGGCTTGCGCTGTCGCACAGATAACT
>NZ_JAMBDI010000005.1:130360-180259 GCF_036858055.1 Pseudomonas sp. SF2
CAATGAGTTATGTGCAGTTCCGTGGGAGCCGGCTTGCCGGCGACAGGGCCGCGCAGCGGCCCCGGCAATCGATCAGACCGCCGCGATCAACGCCTCGGAAAAGCGCTGCGCAACCTCATCGATCTGCTCGCCACTGATGATCAATGGCGGCAGGAAGCGCACCACCGCCCCATGCCGCCCACCCAGCTCCAGGATCAGCCCACGCTTGAGGCATTCGCGCTGCACCTTCGCCGCCAGCTCGCGGTTGGCCGCCGGATACCCAAGTGCATCCCGCTGCCCTTGCGGGTCCACCAGCTCTACCCCGAGCATCAGCCCACGCCCGCGAACATCACCCAACTGCGGATAAGCCCGCTGCAGCTGCTGCAGGTGCTGGCGCAGGCGCTGCCCCATGGCCTCGGCATGCTCGGCCAGGCGATGCTCGACCAGGTAATCGATCACCGCCGAGCCCGCCGCCATGGCCATCTGGTTACCACGGAAAGTGCCGGCGTGGGCGCCCGGTTTCCAGGTGTCCAGCCAGTCGCGGTACACCACCACCGCCAGCGGCAGGCTGCCGCCAATGGCCTTGGACAGGGTGACCACGTCCGGAACGATGCCGGCATGCTCGAAGGCGAACATGCGCCCGGTGCGGGCAAATCCACTCTGGATCTCATCGACGATCAACGCCACGCCGGCCTGCTCGGTGATACGGCGTACACCCTTGAGCCACTCGATATCGGCCGGGATCACCCCGCCCTCACCCTGCACCACTTCCAGAATGACCGCCGCCGGCAGCGGCACGCCGCTTTCCGGGTCGAGCAACAGGTTTTCCAGATAATGCAGGTTGGCCTTGACCCCGGCTTCGCCGCCCAGGCCGAACGGGCAACGGTAGTCGTAGGGGTACGGCATGAACTGCACACCGTTGCCGAGCAAGGCCCCCAGCGGCTGCTTCGGCCCATGGCTACCCATCAGGCTCAGCGCACCCTGGCTCATGCCATGGTAGGCGCCGTGGAAGGCCAGCACGGTGCTGCGGCCGGTGGCGCTGCGCACCAGCTTCAGCGCTGCTTCCACCGCATCGGTACCGGTCGGGCCGCAGAACTGCACCTTGGCCTCACGGCGCAACGCCTCGGGCAGTACGCCGAACAGGTCCTGGACGAAGCGGTCCTTGACCGGCGTGGTCAGGTCCAGCGTGTGCAGGGGCAGCTCATCGGCCAGTACCCGCTGGATCGCCTCGACCACCACCGGGTGGTTGTGGCCCAGCGCCAAGGTGCCGGCGCCGGCCAGGCAGTCGATGAACTGGCGACCTTCGACATCTTCCACATGGATGCCACGGGCGCGCTTGAGCGCCAGCGGAATTCGGCGCGGGTAGCTGCGGGCATTGGACTCCTGTTGCTGCTGGCGTTGCAGCAAGGGTGAATCGGTGAACTCGTACAAGGCACGCGGCGCGCTGGCCGGCGGGACCTGGGCAAGGCAGGAAGCAGTGGACATGGTGATTCCTCGCAAGCAAGCGAAAGTGCGGGTGTTCGTCGCTTGGGAAACGCTTGAGTGCGGGGAGGATTTAGCGGTTGCTGCGGGATTTTTGAAAGCAGGCCCGGCCCCTTCGCGGGTAAACCCGCTCCCACAGGATTTGCACGGACCTCAGGGTTGATGCTGCACCTGTGGGAGCGGGTTTACCCGCGAAGAGGCCGGCACAGGCAATAAAAATTAATGCCCCGAGCGCGCCGGCACTTGCAAAAGCACCCGCAACCCATCACTGCGGCTGTCGAACTTCAGGCTACCGGCACAACGCTGCACGATCGCCTGTACGATCGCCAGCCCCAACCCGCAGCCACCACTCTGCCCGTTACGCCAGAAACGCTCGGTCAGGTGCTCCAGGTCCGCCTCGGCAATCCCCGGCCCATGGTCACGCACCATGAAGCCCACCTGGCCGTCAGCCATCTGCACCTCAAGCTCCACCGCCTCGTCGCCGCCATGGCGCAAGGCGTTGTCCAGCAGGTTGCGCAGCGCTGCCACCGCCAACGGTCCCGGCATGCCCAGGTAAATCTGCGTAGCGGCTTCAGGCAAACGCAGCACGATGCGCCGGTTGTCGCCGCCGCCGGCATCCTGCACCGCCTGCCGGGCCACCTGCTCGGCGCTGCACTGCACGCCATCCTCGAACGACAGGCTGCCTTCCACACGCGCCAGCATCAACAACTGCTCCAGCGTGCGGTGCATGCGGTCGGCGCCCTGCTCGGCATGCTCCAACGCCTGCTCGCGCACGGCGCCGTCGGTCATCCGCGCTACCTGCAAGTGAGTCTTGATCGCCGTCAGCGGGCTGCGCAGTTCATGCGCGGCATCGTCGGTCAGGCGCCGCTCACGCTCGATGGTCTGGGCAATGCGCAAAAACAGCTGGTTCTGGGTTTCCAGCAATGGTTGCAGTTCGCTGGGCATGCCCGCCACCTGCAATGGCTCGACGCTGTCCGCGCGCCGGCGGCGCAGGGCATCGCGCATGCGGTTGAGCGGCTCCAGGCCCTTGCCCAGGCCGATCCACAACAGCCCCAGGCTGCCAAGCAGGGCCATCAGCACCGGCGCCGAGGCCGCCAGCAGGATCGACTGGTTCAGCGCCTCGCGCTCCATGTGCCGGTCAGCGGTGGTGATACGCACATCGCCATGGTTGTAGGTGAAGGTGCGCCACAGCGCGTCATCGATGGTCTGGTCACGGAAACCGCTGCGCTCATCATCCATGGCGCCATCATGCTTGTGGTTGCTGGCAAGTATTTCACCCCGCAGCGAGCTGACCTGGCAGGCCATGCCGTCCGGCACGCTGAACTGGTCGGCGGAAAAGTGCGCCTCCCCACCCTTGGCAGTCAACGGCTGCGGCAGCTGGTCGATCAGCCCGGCGACCATGCGCGCAGAAGCCACCAGGCGCTGGTCGAGGGAGAACATCATCTGCTGGCGCAGGTCGCGCAGCATCCACGCGGCAGCCAGCACCCAGATGATCACGAAGGCACTGCCCAGGATCAGGCTCAGGCGTACCCGCAGGCTCATGATGCGGCCTCCTCCGGCGCCTGCGCCGGGCCCAGGCGGTAGCCCAGGCCGCGCACGGTCTCGACGATGCCGTTGCCCAGCTTGCGCCGCAGATGGTGGATATGCACGTTCAGGGCATTGCTCTCGACTTCGTCGCTGAAGCCGTACACGCAGTCTTTGAGCTGCTCGCTGGACAGCACCCGCCCGGGGTTCTGCAGCAGCGCCTGGAGCAATGCCTGTTCACGCCGGGACAGGTCGACCGGCTGGCCGGCCAGGGTTGCCTCGCAGCTGCTCGGATCGTAGCGCAGCGGGCCGTGTTCGATCACATTCACCGCCCGCCCGGCCACCCGCCGCAGCAGGGTGTGCAGGCGGGCGGCCAGCTCGCGCAGGTCGAAGGGTTTGAGCAGGTAGTCGTCGGCACCAGCCTGCAGGCCATCGACCCGGTCGGTGACCGCATCACGGGCGGTGAGCACCAGCACTGGCAGTGTCTCGCCTTTCTCGCGCAGGCGGCGCAACAGCTTCAGGCCGTCTTCGTCGGGCAGGCCAAGGTCGAGAATCATCACGTCGAACTGCGCGGCCTGCAGCATCGCCCGTGCATCGGCGGCGTTGCCCACACGGTCCACGGTCAGGCCCTGGGCGGTAAGGCCGGCGCAGATGCCGGCGGCGATCAGGTCGTCGTCCTCGCAGAGCAGAACGTGCATGGTGGGGCTCCCGGAATGGTGTAGCTGGCATTGCACCTTGGGCGGATTAAGGGGGGATTATGGACCTTTTGTGGCGTGAAGGGGTGTTCACCTTGACGCTTGCAGTGAGCACATCAGGCCTGAATCAACCCCTGCGGCGTATCTACATCCAGCAGAACCCCGGCATCCTCCACTTCAACCACCACGCAACAATCCCGCTGCGCCCGCACCACCGCACGCGCCCCTTCATCCCCGGCCAGTTGCCCCAGCGCCGGCCAGAAATCGCGCCCGAAAATCACCGGGTGTCCGTGCTGCCCGGCATGACGTGGCAACACGATTTTCGAAGCGCTGGCGGCTTCCGCCAACTGCCGCAAAGTGGCCGGTTCGATCCAAGGCATATCACCCAGCAAAATCGCCACCGCCTGCGCCTTGCTGTCGACTAACGCCCCAGCCCCGGCAGCCAGACTATGCCCCATCCCCGACGCCGCACCAGGGCTCACGACAACCCGGCAATCAGCTGAGAGCCCGAAATCCTCGCCCCGCTCCCCTTCGCGCAGCACTACGCGTACATCATCGAATACTGCCCGCGCCCGCGCCACGCTATGTGCCAGCAGGCAGCGGCCATCGGCCAGGGCCGCCCGGCGTTTGTCGGAACCGAAACGCGTGCCGCGGCCTGCCGCCAGCACCAGCGCGACCACACTCACAGCGCCACCACCGCGGTGTCGGCGCTGGCGTTCACCAACAGCAGCGAGCCCGGCGCACGGGGTGCCGAGCCATAGGTGGCGAGTACCGTGCACAGCCACACCCGCTGGCGGTCGCACGCATACTGCAACGCCTGGCGGATCACCTGGAGATCGAGATGCTGCACGCTTTACTCCGCCTTCAGTTCGACGAACTACTGTACGCCCAGGTCGCCGGGCAATCCACTCCAGGCCTGGCGCAGGCAGTTGAACCTGTCAGTCACCTGCAAGCAGGCTCGGCGCCAGTGCGGGCTGCAGGAATTTGCATCCACAGGAAAGGGTTAACCTTGGGTTAATCGACCCAAGCCAGCATGACCCCTTTCAACGTACTGCCAAGGCGAAGACATGCGCGTCCTCCTGCTCTTCCTGACACTGCTGCTGGCCGGCCCGCTGCAGGCCAACCCGTTCGATGTCAAACCGGCATTCCTGCCGGTCAACCAGGCCTTCGTGCTGACCCACGACCGCCAGGCCGACGGCCAGATGCGCCTGTTCTTCCAGATCCAGCCAGGCTACTACCTGTATCAGAAGCGCCTGAAGTTCGACGGCCTGCCTGCCGAACAGCACCCGCAACTGCCAACCGCCCTCAACCACCACGACGAATTCTTCGGTGACAGTGCGGTGTACCGCGACCAGCTCGAACTGCTGCTCCCGGCCAATGCCCAGGGTCAGCTGCGCCTGGGCTGGCAGGGCTGTGCCGACGCCGGCCTGTGCTACCCGCCGCAAACCACGCTGATCGACCTGGGCGGCAGTGTGGCGCCAGCGGCCGAACAAGCCTCTGACCAGGCCCTGGCCAGCGACCTGCAACAAGGCCACCTGGCCTGGAGCCTGCTGGCGTTCTTCGGCCTGGGCCTGTTGCTGGCCTTTACCCCCTGCACGCTGCCGATGCTGCCGATCCTCGCCGGGCTGGTACTGGGCAATGGCGCCAGTGCCCGGCGCGGCTGGGTACTGGCTGGGGTCTATGTACTGAGCATGGCCCTGGTGTATGCCGCCCTGGGCGTGGTTGCCGCGCTGCTGGGCGCCAGCCTGCAGGCCTGGCTGCAGCAACCCTGGCTGCTGGGCAGCCTGGCGGGGCTGTTCGTGCTGCTGGCCCTGCCGATGTTCGGCGCCTTTGAACTGCAACTGCCCGCCGCTGTGCGTGACCGCCTCGACCGCGCCGGGCAAGGCACCCGTGGCGGCAACCTGTATGGCGCGGCGCTGCTGGGCGCGCTGTCCGGCCTGCTCATGGGCCCGTGCATGACCGCGCCGTTGGCCGGCGCGTTGCTGTACATCGCCCAGAGCGGCGACGTGCTGCAGGGGGCGCTGGTGCTGTTCAGCCTCGGCCTGGGCATGGGCGTGCCGCTGCTGTTGCTGGTGACCCTGGGCAACCGCTACCTGCCACGCCCGGGCGCCTGGATGAACCGGGTCAAGGGCGTGTTCGGCTTCGTGTTCCTGGGCATGGCGCTGTACACCGTGCGCAGCCTGCTGCCCGCGGCCTTGCTGCTGGCCCTGAGCGGCGCCTTGCTGATCGCCCTGGCCTGGGCTGCCTGGCCGGCCCTGCAGCGGTTGCCGGCGTTGCGCGCAGTGCCGCTGCTGGGTGCCCTGTGGGGTGGCCTGCTGCTGGTGGGTGCTGCGGCCGGTGGCGACGACCTCTGGCAGCCGCTGCGCCCGTTCGCCGGTGGCGCTGCTGCGCCGGCCGCCGGCCAGCACGCCGAGGACGCCTTCGTCACCGTCAGCCGCCCCGAAGACCTGCAACGCGAACTGGATGCGGCCAAGGCCCGTGGCCAGTGGGTGATGCTCGACTACTATGCCGATTGGTGCGTGTCGTGCAAGGTCATGGAAAAACAGGTGTTCGCCCGCAGCGACGTGCAGGCCGGCCTGGCCGGCGTGCACCTGCTGCGCCTGGACGTGACCGCCGACACCCCGGCCAGCCAGGCCCTGCTGCAGCGTTACCAGGTACCCGGCCCGCCCAGCATCATCTGGGTCGGCCCGGAAGGCGACGAACGCCGTGCGCGGCGCATCACCGGTGAAGTGGATGCGGCCGCCTTCCTGCAACACTGGACCCAGACCAGGAGCCAAGGCTGATGCTGACCGTAACCCTCGGGCCGCTGACCATGGCCCTCAACCACCTGCTGATGCTCACCGCCCTGGTGATCGCCAGCGTGGTCGGCTGGTGGGTCGCCCGGCGTGGCGGCGAGAGCCCGGAATCGGCACTGTTCAACCTGTTCCTGGTCGGCCTGCTGTGCGCACGTGCCGGCTTCGTGCTGGCCTACTGGCCGATGTACCAGGACGACCCGCTGCAGATCATCGATATCCGTGATGGCGGCTTCCTGTTCTGGTCGGGCCTGGCCGGCATCGTGCTCGGCGCCCTTTGGCAGGGCTGGCGCCACCCGGGCCTGCGCCGCCCGCTGGGCTGGGCGCTGTTCAGCGGGGCGCTGTTCTGGGGCCTGGCCAGCCTCGGCGGCCATTTGTACAGCAAGGGCACCGAACTGCCGGAACTGAGCCTGCGCAACGCCAGCGGCCAATCCGTAGCGTTGCACAGCTACCGCGGCAAGCCGCTGGTCATCAACATCTGGGCCACCTGGTGCCCACCCTGCCGACGCGAAATGCCGGTGCTGCAACAGGCGCAAAGCGCTTACCCGCACGTGACCTTCCTGTTCGTCAACCAGGGCGAAACCCCGGAAAACGTCAGCACCTTCCTCGCCACCACCGGCCTGAGCCTGACCCACGTGCTGTTCGACGGTACCGGCCTGCTGGCCCAGCGCGTCGGCTCCATGGCCCTGCCCACCACCCTGTTCTACGACGCCGACGGGCGGCTGGTCGGCAGCCACCTCGGCGAGCTGTCCCGGGCCAGCCTGCGCCACGCCCTGGAGCCTTTCGACCGGGCCACCGTGCCCGCCCCTGCCGCACAAGGAAACTGACATGCGACTGACTGCACTGCTGCCCCTGTCCCTGGCCCTGCTGGCTGCCCCCAGCCTGCAGGCCGAAGAGTTGCCCAAGGCGATTCAACAACTGCAAGCCAAGGGCGCCGTGATCAAAGGCAGCTTCGACGCCCCCAACGGCCTGCGCGGGTATGCCGCCGAGTACCAGAATAACGGCCTGGCCCTGTACCTCACCCCTGACGGCAAGCATGTACTGGTCGGCAGCCTGTTCGACGAACAGGGCAAGGACCTCAGTGCCGAGCCGCTGAAAAAGCTGGTGTATGCGCCGATGAGCAAGGAAATCTGGGCGAAGATGGAGAAAACCGCCTGGATCGCCGACGGCAAGGACGATGCACCGCGCAAGGTGTACCTGTTCAGCGACCCCAACTGCCCGTACTGCAACATGTTCTGGGAACAGGCGCGGCCGTGGGTGGAGTCGGGCAAGGTGCAGTTGCGCCATATCATGGTCGGCATCATCCGCGAGGACAGCCCGGGCAAGTCGGCGGCGCTGCTGGCGGCGAAAGACCCGGCCCAGGCACTGCACGAGCATGAAAAAGCAGGCAAGGCCAGCAAGTTGAAGGCACTGGAGCAAGTGCCAGAGGCGGTGCAGCAGAAGCTGGCGGCGAACATGGCGCTGATGGAAGAAATGGGCTTGCAGGCGACCCCGGCGATTTTCTATCAGGATGACCAGGGCAACCTGCAGAGCCAGCAAGGCGCACCACGGCCGGAGTTGCTTGGGAAGATTCTCGGCAAGCGGTAGCGCATGTCGGGGGTTTTGCGGTGTGGCGTAGATCGAGCGCCGCCCCGCAAAACTCAAGGCGAAACCCTAACCCTACAACCCCTCCAGCTCCGCCATCAGGTCACTGAGCCGGTCGACTTTGTCGTCATCCAGCGCACTGCCCTGCAGCCCCTGCACATATTCAGCCAGCTCCTCTACCGTGCTGCACTCGAACATCGCCCGTAGCGGCACGTTCAGTTGTAACTCCTTCTGCACCCGCGAGGCGATCTGCGTGGCCAGCAGCGAATGCCCGCCCAACTCGAAGAAGTTGTCGTGCCCCCCTACCCGCTCGGCCTTCAGCACATCGGCCCAGATACCGGCCAACACCTCCTCCAGCTCGTTACGCGGCGCCTGGTAGGCCTGGCTGTGCTGGCCACCGATGTCGATGGCCGGCAGGGCCTTGCGGTCGAGCTTGCCGTTGGCGTTGTGCGGCAGGCTGTCGAACCAGCCCCAGTGCAGCGGCACCATGTACTCCGGCAACTCGGCACGCAGGCGCTGCTTGAGCTGCTCCAGCAACGCAGCATCGGCTGCAATGCCCTGATGCGCCACCAGGTAGCCCACCAGGTGCTTGCCATTGACGCCCTCTTGCACGCCAACGGCAGCATCGCGGATTTCCGCCTGCTCGTGCAGACGGGCTTCGATCTCGCCCAGTTCGATGCGGTAGCCGCGAATCTTTACCTGGTGGTCGATGCGCCCGACATACTCCAGCACCCCGTCCGGACGCTGCCGCGCCAGGTCGCCGGTGCGGTACAGGCGTTCGCCCGGCGCACCATGAGGATGGGGGATGAATGCCAGCGCCGTACGCATCGGGTCGCCGACATAGCCACGGCCCACGCCGGTGCCAGCCACGCACAGCTCACCCACCGCCCCCAGCGGCACCAGCGTCTGGTCCTCGCCGAACAGGTACAGGCGGTTGTTGTCGGTCGGCGTGCCGATCGGCAGGTAGCTGCCACGGGTCGAGGCGGCATCGACGCGGAAGAACGCCACGTCATCGGAGCACTCCGCCGGGCCATAGGCGTTGACCAGGCCGATCTGCGGGTAACGCTGCAGCCACTGCGCTGCCAGCTCCGGTGGCATGGCTTCGCCGGTCGGCAGCATCCAGCGCAACCCGTCGAGCGCCTGATGGTCGTTGGCCAGCATGCCCTGGATCAGCGACGGCACACTTTCCAGTACGGTGATGCCGGTAGCCTGCACATGCGTCAGCAGGCCCTGCGGGTCATGGGCGATGGCGTTCGGCACAATCTCCACTTTGGCGCCGAACAACGGCGCGGCAAGGAACTGCCACACGGAAATGTCGAAGCTCTGCGAGGCCGTCTGGGCGACCACGTCCTGCTCGCTGAGCGCCAGGTACGGCACCTTGCTCAGCTGGTTGTTGAGCATGCCGCGCTGCTCGACCATCACCCCCTTCGGCAGGCCGGTGGAGCCTGAGGTGTAGATCACATAAGCGAGGTTATCCGGCCCGCTGTGGATGCCTGGGTTGTGGCTGGCAACGGCACTGGCCTGGATGTCTTCCCAAACCAGCAGCTGCGGCCGTGTCGCCAGGTCCAGCTCATCCAGCAACAGCTGCCCTTGCTCAGCACAGGCTGCACTGCACACCAGCACCGGCGTGCCGCTGAGCTGGATGATGCTTTGCAGGCGCGCTGCCGGCAGGCCAGGGTCCAGCGGCAGGTAGCCAGCGCCAGCCTTGAAGCTGCCAACGATCATGCCCAGCAACGGCAACCCGCGTTCGGCCAGCAATGCCACCGGCTGATCCACGCGGACCCCGGAAGCCACCAGGGCATGGCCCAGGCGGTTGGCCGCCAGGTTCAGCCCGGCGTAGTCATAGGAGGCTTCCAGGCAACGGGCCACAGTACGCTGCGGATGCGCGGCCACTTGTGCTTCGAACTGCGCGATGTAGCTCTGCTCCAGCGGATAAGACCGTTCGGTACGGTTGCAGTCTTCCAGCAGGAAGCGCTGTTCTTCGGTGCCAAGCAACGGCAGTTCACCCACCTCCCCTTCAAAGCCCTGCACCAGCGCCAGCAGCAGGCGCTTGAACTCGGCCAGCAGGCGCTCGACGGTCGGGTAGTCGAAGTAACGCTGGTCGAACGACAGGTGCAGGCCGAGGTCATCGCCCGGGTAGCACACTGCTGTCAGCGGGAAGTTGGTATGGGTACGGCCCGAGTCGGAACTGGCATTCAGGTGCTGGGCGTGGTCGAGCACGGTGGTTTCCACCGGCGCGTTCTCGAACACGAACAGGCTGTCGAACAGCGGCTGACCCTTGGGCAGCTCGCTGCATTCCTGGATCGCCACCAGCGGCAGGTATTCGTACTCGCGCAGCTCCATGTTGCGCTCCAGCAGGCCTTGCAACCACTGGCGCACACTGCAGCGCTCACCCGCCACCGGCAACTGCACGCGCAAGGCAATGCTGTTGATGAACAGGCCGACGGTACGCTGCATCTGCGGCATGCTCACCGGGCGCCCGGCCACGGTCACGCCAAAGATCACGTCGCGGTCGCCGCTGTAGCGCGCCAGCACCAGGGCCCAGGCCGCCTGGGCAAAGGTGTTGACGGTGAGCTGGTGGGCCTGGGCCAGTTCGCGCAGGCGCACGCCGTCGCTTACCGCCAGGCGGGTGTAGCAGTCACCGACGATCATGCCGCTACCGGCATGGTCGTGGCGCAGCGGGCGGTCGCTGGGGAGGGTGGTGGCGCGTTCGAAGCCGGCCAGGTTGGCCTGCCACCAGGCGCGCGCGTCGTCCAGGCCCTGGCGTTGCAGCCAGCCGATGTAGTCGCGGTAGCGCGGTGGCACCGGCAGCTGGGCCTGACGGCCTTCGCCAAGGGCCTGGTAGACCTCGAAGAAGTCGTTCATCAACAACGAGCGGCACCAGGCATCGATGAGGATGTGGTGGTTGCTCATCATGAACCAGTAGCGCTCGTCGGCCACACGCACCAGGCGCAGGTGGAACGGCGCCTCGCTGAGCAGGGCGAAACCCGCCTCGCGTTCCTGCTTGTGCAAGGCCTGCAGGCGCTGCTCCTGGGCGTCGTCATCGAGGCCGCGCCAGTCCTGGTAGTCCACCGGTGTGTTGCCCGGCTTGTGGATGATCTGCAGCATCGCCTCGCCGGTATTCCAGCTGAACGATGCACGTAGCGCTTCGTGGCGCGCCACTACCGCCTGCCAGGCCTGGGCGAAGCGCTCGGGGTCGAGCGCGCTGTTGATGCGGTAGCGGTCCTGCATGTAATAGAGGCCGGTGCCCGGCTCCAGCAGGGTGTGCAACAGCATGCCCTCCTGCATCGGCGTCAGCGGGTAGACGTCCTCGATCTGCGCAGCCGGTACCGGCAGCGCGTCGATCTGCGCCTGGGTCAGGTGTGCCAGCGGGAAGTCCGACGGCGTGAAGCTGCCGTTGCCATCCGCCAGGCAATGCTCGACCAGTGCCAGCAGCTCCTGGCGATAAGCCTCGGCCAGGCGGGCGATGGTCCGCTCGTCATAGCGCTCGGTGCTGAAGGTCCAACGCAGTTGCAGGGCACCGCCATACACCTGGCCATCGACACTCAGCCAGTTGGGCAGCGGTGCATCGAGGTCGTGGGCCAGGCCGGCCGGGGCGTCCATTGGCTGGAACAGAGCAGAGCTGTCGAACTGCTGGTCGAACTGGCCCAGGTAGTTGAAAGTGATACGCGCCTGCGGCAAGGCCGCCATCTGCTCACGCCCGGCCTCATCCGCCAGGTAGCGCAACACACCGTAACCCAGCCCTTTGTGCGGCACCTGGCGCAGCTGCTCCTTGATGCGCTTGATCGAACCGGCCCGCGCCGCGTCGTCCTCGCCTGGCAGCGGGCGCAGGCTCAGTGGATAAGCGTTGGTGAACCAACCGACGCTGCGGGTCAGGTCCATGTCTTCGAACAGCCCGTCGCGGCCATGGCCTTCAAGCTGTACCAGCACTTCTTCGTCGCCGCTCCAGCGGCACAGGGCACGTGCCAGCGCGGTCAGCAGCAGGTCATTGACCTGGGTGTGATAGGCCGCCGGGGCCTGTTGCAGCAACTGCCGGGTCTGCACCACATCCAGGCCGATGGCCAGGGTACGGGCGTGACGGTGCAGGTTGCCGCCCTGCGGGTGATCGCATGGCAGTTCGCGGCGCACGCTGCCCAACTGGCCTTGCCACCAGCCCAGCTCGTCACGCAGCGAATCGCTGCCGGCGTAGCTGGCCAGGCGTGCGGCCCAGTCGCCCATGGCATGGGTCTTGGCCGCCAGCGGCTGGCCACGGTACAGCGCCTGCAGGTCTTCCAGCAGCACGCGCCACGACACGCCATCGACCACCAGGTGATGGATCGCCAGCAACAGGCGCTGGCTGCCCTGCCCGTCCTTTACCAGCAAGGCGCGCAACAGTGGGCCCTGCTGCAGGTCGAGGCTGCGTTGCAGGTCGGTATACAGCGGTTGGCAATCGGCGAAGTCGGCAACCGTGGCTGTCCATAGCAATTGCCCGGTGCCAGGCAGGGCATATTCGGCCTGCCAACGGCCCTGGGCCTGGCTGAAGCGCAGACGCAGGCTGTCGTGGTGCTGCACCAGGGCGGCCAAGGCGTGCTCCAGTACCCCTTCATCCAGCGGCTCGCGCGCCTCCAGCAGAACGGCCTGGTTCCAGTGCTGCGGCTGTGGCACTTCACTGTCGAAGAACCAGTGCTGGATCGGCGTGAGGCCGGTCTGGCCCTGGCGCTGGCCCTGTTCGATGCTGCTGGCGGCTTCGCTGTGCCGAACGATGGCCGCCAGGGTCTGGATGGTCTGATGCTGGAACAGGTCGCGCGGGGTGAACTGCAAACCGGCCTGACGGGCCCGGCTGACCACCTGGATCGACAGGATCGAGTCGCCGCCCAGCTCGAAGAAGTTGTCCTGCACGCCGACCCGGGCAACGTTGAGCACGTCGCACCAGATCTGCGCCAATTGCGCTTCTACCGGGCTGCCGGGCGCCTGGTACTGCTGGCGAGCCTGCTCCAGGTCCGGCAGCGGCAGCGCACGGCGGTCGAGCTTGCCGTTGCCCATCAGCGGCAGGCTGTCGAGCAGCACCAGGTGCGCTGGCACCATGTAGTCCGGCAGATGCTGGCGGGCATCGGCCTTCACCGCGTCGCGCAGCAGGCCCTGGGTCTCGCTGTCGGCAGCGGCCTGCTTGCACACCAGGTAGCCCACCAACTGCTTGCCGCCCGGCAGGTCGAGGGCCAGCACCACGGCCTCGTCGATATCGGCATGCGCCTGCAGGCGGCTTTCGATCTCGCCCAGTTCGATGCGGAAACCGCGAATCTTCACCTGCTGGTCGGCGCGGCCGACGTACTCGACCAGGCCATCGCTGCCCAGGCGCACCAGGTCACCGGTGCGGTACAGGCGCCCGCCTTCGCTGCTGAACGGGTCGGCGACGAAGCGCTCGGCGCTGAGGCCCGGGCGGTCGTGGTACCCCTGGGCCAGGCCGGCACCGCCGACATACAGCTCGCCAATACCGCCTTGTGGCAACAGGGCAAGGTCCTCGTCAAGGATGTAGGCCGTGCGGCTACCGATGACGCGGCCGATCGGTACGCTGCCCAGCTCCGCTGGCAGTGTCTGTGGTGCCAGGCAGGCCAGCGGCATGACCACAGTTTCGGTCGGCCCGTAGGCGTTGAAGAACTGCTGCGGCGCGAAGGCCTGGCGGATGCGCTGCAGGTGTTCGCCGGTCAGCGCTTCACCACCGGTAATCACCAGGCGCACGGGCAACTGCTCGCCCTGCCCGGCCAGGTACTGCGCCAACTGGCTACCGTAGCTGGGCGTGAAGCCGAGGATGCTCACCTGCTGCTCGTGCACCAGCTGACAAATGTCTTCGGCACCCCACTGCCCCTGGGCACGCAACACCACGCGGGCGCCGCACAGCAGCGGCACCCACAGGCGTTCGCTGGCGGCATCGAAATTGATCGAATAGAAGTGCAGCTCGCAGTCATCGCTGCGCATGCCGAACGCCGCGATCACCGCCTGGCAATGCATGGCGAACTCGCCGTGGCTGACTACCACGCCCTTGGGCTTGCCGGTGGAGCCGGAGGTGTAGATCAGGTAGGCCTGGTGCTGCGGCAGGTTGAGGTTGTCCAGCGGCGCATCGCTGTAGGCCGACAGGCTGGCGCTGTCGTCCTCCAGGCTCCAGCGCGTCACGCCTTCGGGCAGCTCGCCCAGGGTTTGCAGCAGCGCGCGCTGGCTCAGCAGCAGGCCGATGCGGCTGTCTTCAATCATGTAGCGCAGGCGGTCGAGCGGGTACTCGGGGTCGAGCGGCACGTAGGCGCCACCGGCCTTGAGGATGGCCAGCAGGCCGACGACCATTTCCAGCGAGCGCTCCAGCGCCAGGCCCACGCGCACCTGCGGGCCGACGCCGCGCTCGCGCAGGGCGCGGGCCAGGCGGTTGGCCTGCTGGTCGAGTTCGGCATAGGTCATGTGCTGGCCGGCGAAGGTCAACGCACCTGCATGCGGCGTGCGCGCAGCCTGGGCGGCGAACAGGCCGTGCAGGGTCTGGCCGAGGTCGAGGTCCTGCTCGCCCTGCAACTGGCCCGCCAGCACCTGCTGCTCGGCGCTACTCAGCATCGGCAGCTCACACAGGCGCTGCTGCGGGTTGTCGAGCAGGCCGGCCAGCAGTTGCTGCCAGTGCTCGGCCATGCGTGCAATGCGTGGTTCGTCGAACAGGTCACGGCTGTAGGTCAGGCAGCAACCCAGGCGGCCGTCGAGGTCGGTCACCTCCAGGTACAGGTCGAACTTGGTGGCGCTGGCGTCGTTGACCAGGTAATCCACCTGCATGCCAGCAAGCTGGCGGCTTTGCTGGAAGGCCCAGCGCTGCACGTTGCACATCACCTGGAACAGCGGGTTGTAGGCACTGCTGCGCGGTGGCTGCAGGGCTTCCACCAGCTGGTCGAACGGCAGGTCCTGGTGCGACTGGCCTTCGATGGCAACCTGGCGCATCTGCTCCAGCAACTGTGCGGCGGTCATCTGGCCGTCCAGCTCGCAACGCAGCACCTGGGTGTTGAGGAACGCGCCGATCAGCCCTTCGCTTTCCGGGCGGATGCGGTTGGCCACCGGCGCGCCAATGCGCAGGTCACGCTGGCCGCTGTAGCGGTGCAACAAGGCGGCCAGGGTGGCTGCCATGGTCATGAACAGGGTCAGGCCACGCTGGCTGTTGAAGGCATGTACGCGGGCAACCAGCGCCGGGTCGAGCTCGAAACGGTACAGCTCGCCACGGTGGCTCTGCACGGCCGGGCGCGGGCGGTCGGCAGGCAACGCCAGCACCGGGTGTTCGTCGCCCAGGCGATCCTTCCAGTAGGCCAGCTGGCGGGCGCCCTCGCCGCTCTCCAGCCATTGCCGTTGCCAAACGCTGTAGTCCAGGTACTGCACCGGCAGCGGCGCCAGCGGCGATTCGCGGTCATCGACGAAGGCCTCGTACAGCTCGCCCAGTTCGCGGGCGAAGATGTCCATGGCCCAGCCTTCGGTGACGATGTGGTGCAGGGTCAGTACGAAGAAGTGCTCACGCTCTTCGGCTTTGACCAGGCATGCGCGCAGCAGCGGGCCGCGCTCCAGATCGAACGGCTGGTGCGCCTGGTCGTCGGCCAGTTGTTGCAGGCGTTGTTGGCGGGCATCGGCGGGCAAGGCGCTGAAGTCCTGCCAGTCGAGGTGCAGGCTGCTGTCTTCGGCCACGCACTGGTACGGCACGCCATCGATGCCGGGGAAGGTGGTGCGCAGGGTTTCGTGGCGCACCACCAGCGCCTGCAGCGCACGCTCGAAGGCATCCACATGCAGGGCGCCGCGCAGGCGTGCCATGCCGCCGACGTTGTACGCCGGGCTGTCCGGCTCCATTTGCCAGAGGAACCACATGCGCTGCTGCGAATACGACAGCGGCACCGCCTGACGGCGGTCGACACGGGCGATTGCGCCTTGCAGGTTGTGCTCACCGGCAGCGCGGACACGCGCGATCTCGGCACAGAAGGCGCCCAGCTCGCTGGCGTCGAACAGGGCCTTGAGCGGTAGCTCGACATCGCAGGCCTGACGCGTGCGCGAAACAATTTGAGTGGCCAGCAGCGAATGGCCGCCGAGGGCGAAGAAGTCATCCTGCAGGCCGATGCACGGCAGGTTCAGCACCTCGCGCCAGATGGCGGCAACCTGCTGCTGCAGCTCGGTTTGTGGCTCGACGTGCGCACGCTGCTGCCACACCGGGGCCGGCAATGCCTTGCGC
The DNA here is from genome assembly GCF_036858055.1 of Pseudomonas sp. SF2. Taxonomy (NCBI): domain Bacteria; kingdom Pseudomonadati; phylum Pseudomonadota; class Gammaproteobacteria; order Pseudomonadales; family Pseudomonadaceae; genus Pseudomonas; species Pseudomonas sp. SF2. The sequence continues at coordinate 146,623 of NZ_JAMBDI010000005.1, forward strand.
TCGACCTTGCCGCTGGGGCCCAGCGGCATCTGCGCCAGCGGGATGAGTTGTGCCGGCACCATGTAAGCCGGTAGTTGTTCAGCCAGCACCGTCAGCAATGCATCAGGCTGGGCGCTGCCGGTGTAGTAGCCGACCAGTTGTGCGCCGACGGCATCCTTGTGGATCAGCACCAGCGCCTGTTCGACCCACGCTTGCGCCAGCAGGCAGGCCTGGACTTCCTCGGGCTCGACCCGGAAGCCACGCACCTTGACCTGCTGGTCGAGGCGGCCAAGGTACTCCAGCGCCTCGGTCTGCACCTGCCAGCGGGCGCGGTCGCCACTGCGGTACAGGCGTTCGCCATGGCCGTCGGCCCGGGGCACGAAGCGCTCGGCGGTGAGGCCCGGGCGGCCCAGGTAGCCACGGGCCAGGCCTGCACCGCCAAGGTACAGCTCGCCCGGTACACCAGGGGCCGTCAGTTCCAGCTCGTCGTCCAGCACGCGGCACAGCACATTGCCCAGCGGGCGGCCGATCGGCGAGTGCTCGCCATCGCTAGCCTGGCAATGCCAGTGGGTGACGTTGATGGCGGTTTCGGTCGGGCCATAGCGGTTGTGCAGTTGCACCTGTGGCAGCGCCTGTAGCACCCGGTCACGCAGCGCGACGGACAGCGCTTCACCACCGGAGAACAGCCGGCGCAGGCTGCTGCAGGCACCCGCCTGCGGCTCCTGGATGAATACCTGCAACAGCGGCGGCACGAAGTGCAGCGTGGTCACGCCATGGGTTTGCACCAACGCGGCGATGCGCTGCGGGTCACGGTGCTCGCCGGGGCCGGCAAGCACCAGCTTGCAACCGGTCACCAGCGGCCAGAAGCATTCCCACACCGAAACGTCGAAGCTGATCGGCGCCTTCTGCATCAGCACGTCACTGTCGTCCAGCGCATAGCTGGCCTGCATCCACTGCAGGCGCTCGGCCAGTGCTGCATGGGTATTGCCCACGCCTTTTGGCTGGCCAGTGGTGCCGGAGGTATAGATCACGTAGGCCAGGTTGTCGCCATGCAGGTGCAGGCCAGGCGCATGGGTAGGCCAGCTGTCCAGGTGCAACTGGTCGAGGGCAATGGCGCTGACGCCCTCGACCTGTGGCAGCCTGCCCAGCAGGCTGCTGTGGCTCAGCAGCAGGCCAGCGTTGCAGTCGCCGAGCATGTAGGCCAGGCGCTCGGCCGGGTAATCGACGTCCAGCGGCACATAGGCGCCACCGGCCTTGAGAATGCCCAGCAGGCCGACCAGCAGCTGCGGCGAACGCTCTACGGCGATGGCCACGCAGGTGTCGGGGCCGACGCCTTTGTCACGCAGATAGTGGGCCAGACGGTTGGCTTGCTGGTGCAGCTCGGCGTACTCCAGGCTGCCACCGTCCCACACCAGGGCGGTGCGCTGCGGGGTCAGGCGTGCCTGTTCATTGAGCTGCTCGACCAGCAGACGCTGCGGTGCCGCTACCGGTGCCTGGCCCCAGCTCAGCAGTTGCGCGCGGCCAGGCTCGTCGAGCAATTGCACCTCGCCCAGCGCCCGCTGCGGCTCGGCGCACACCTGCTCCAGCAGGGCCAGCAGGTGCCGGGCCAGACGCTGGACGGTGCTGGCGTCGAACAGTTCTGCGGCATAGTCGAAAGCCAGGCTCAGGCGGCCCTGGTGGTCTTCCTCACTGTGCAACTGCAAGTCGAACTTGGCTTCGCGACTGTGCCACGGCAGTTCTTCGGCCAGCAGGCCCGGCAGGCGGCGCAGGGCAGACAGGTCACGTTGCTGGTGGTTGAACATGACCTGGAACAGGCCTTGCTCGCGTGCCTCGGGCAAGGCGTCGACCAGTTGCTCGAACGGCAGGTCCTGGTTGGCTTGGGCGTCCAGGGTGGCCTGGCGCACCTGGGCCAGTAACTGATCGAACGGCAGGCGGCCATCGAGTTGCGCGCGCAGCACCTGGGTATTGATGAAGAAGCCGACCATACCTTGGGTTTCCAGGCGCGGGCGGTTGGCGTTGGGCACGCCGACGCGGATATCGGCCTGGCCACTGTAGCGGTGCAGTAGCGCCTGCCAGCCGGCCAGCAGGACCATGAACAGGCTGGCCTGCTGTTCGCGGGCCAGGCCCTTGAGCGCCTCGGTGAGCCTGGCCGGTACCTTGAGGCTGAAGCGGGCGGCACGGTGGTCGCGCTGGCTGGCGCGTGGATGGTCGGTGCACAGGTCGAGCACCGGTAGTTCATCTCCCAGGCGCACCTGCCAGTACTGCAACTGACGCCCGGCTTCGCCTGCGGCCAGCCACTGTCGCTGCCAGGTGCCGTAGTCGGCGTAACCCAGGGTCAGCGCTGCCAGGTTGGCCTCAAGGCCTTGGCAACGGGCGGCGTACAGTTTGGCGAATTCGTCGAGCAGGATGTTCAGCGACCAGCCATCGGCGACGATATGGTGCAGGGTCACCCATAGCTGATGGTGTTCATCGTCAAGGCGCGCCAGGGTCACCCGCAGCAATGGCCCATGGGTCAGGTCGAACGGCTGGCGGGCCTCGGTTTCCCGCTGGGCGGCGACCTGTTCGGCGGCCTGGCCTTCGAGGTCCAGGCGGCGAAGGTTGAACGCCTGTTGCGGCAGGATGCGCTGCAGCGCCTGGCCGTTCTCTTCGGCAAACAGGGTACGCAGTGATTCGTGGCGCGCCACCAGCGCCTTGAAGGCCGCTTCCAGGGCACTTTCGTCCAGCTCACCGCGCAACTGCAGGCCGGCCGGAATGTTATAGGCGGCCGACTGCGGGTCCAACTGCCATAGCAGCCACAGGCGGTTTTGCGCCAGCGACTGGGGCAGCGCCTGGGTGCGCTCCAGGGTGGCGATGGCCCCGACCCGGCCACCGCCTTCGGCGATGATCGCGGCCACTGCCTTGGCGTAATCAGCCAGTACCGGCGCCTCGAACAGGGTGCGCAGGCCCAGGTTGATGCCCAGTTCATCGGCCAGGCGTGCGGTGGCGTGGGTGGCGGCGATGGAGTTGCCGCCCAGCAGCAGGAAATGGTCGTCTGCTGCCACCGCCTCGACCTTGAGGATGTCGCGCCACACAGCGGCGATGCGTGCCTGTAGTTCATCGCCGGCTGCCCCCGTGGCAACGGGCTCGCCCACTTCAGGGAAGCGGGCATAGCAGTCCAGGCTGCCATCGTCCATGCGCAAGCGGCAGGCCGAACGCTGCAGCTTGCCGCTGGAGGTCTTGGGCAGCGCGCCCGGGTTCAGCAACAGGACCACGGCCGGGGCCTGGCGGCAGGCGTCGGCGATCACCTGGCGCAGGGTCTTGATCAGGTCCTGGGGTTTGATCGCCTTCTGCACGTTGCGGCTGACTTCCACCGCCACGCCGATGCCCTCCTCGCCTTGCTGCTCAACGGCGAACACCGCCACCCGGCCTTTGCGCAGCACATCCACTTCGCGCTCGAGGGTTTTTTCCAGGTCCTGCGGGTACAGGTTCTGCCCACGCACGATCAGCATGTCTTTCAGGCGCCCGGTGACGAACACTTCGCCTTCGCGCATGAAACCCAGGTCACCGGTACGCAGCCAGGTCTGGCCGTCCATCTCGACGAAGGTGCGGGCGCTGGCCTCTGGGTTGCGCCAGTAGCCCAGGGCGATGCTCGGGCCGCCGGCCCAGATCTCGCCCACCTGGTTGTCGCCCAGCACCTGCAGGCGTTGTGGTTCGACAATGCGCACGGCATGCCCGGGCTGCGGGTAGCCACAGCTCATCAGCACACTGCCCTTGCCAGGTTCCGCACGGTTGGCGGCGAAGGCTTCGGCGTCCAGCTCCAATGCGGCGATGCCCTGGCCACGGCGGCTGCCGCTGACGAACAGGGTCGCCTCGGCCAGGCCGTAGCTGGCGAAGAAGCTCTGTGAGTCGAAGCCGCAGGCCTGAAACTTGTCGGCGAAGGTCGCCAGGCTGTCCTGGCGGATCGGCTCGGAGCCGGAATAGGCCACCCGCCAACGGCTGAGGTCGAGCCCGGCCAGCGAGGCTTCGCTGACCCGCTCGCTGCACAGCCGGTAGGCGAAGTCGGGGCCGCCGCTGATGGTACCGCCGTATTCACTGATGGCCTGCAACCAGCGCAGCGGCCGGGCCAGGAAGTAGCCCGGCGACATCAGTACGCAGGGTACGCCGCTGAAGATCGGCTGCAACAGGCCGCCGATCAGGCCCATGTCGTGGTACAGCGGCAGCCAGCTGACGATCACGTCATCAGGATTGAGGTCGATGCCAAAGCCCTGGCGGATCAGTTGTTCGTTGGCCACCAGGTTGCCATGGCTGACCTGCACGCCTTTGGGCAATGCGGTGGAGCCTGAGGTGTACTGCAGGAAGGCGATGTCATCACCCTTGAGTGCGGGCTCGCGCCAGTTCGCAGCCAACGCCGGGTCCAGGCTATCCACTGCCAGCAGTTCGGGAGCGTTGGGCGCCGCCAGGGCCTCCAGGCCCTGCAGGCTGCCGTGCAGCGCCGCAACGGTCAGCAGCAGGCGCGGCTCGGCGTCGTCGATGATCGACAACAAGCGCTGCTGGTGGTGCTGGCGCGCGGACTCCGGCGGGTAGGCCGGCACTGCAATCACACCGGCATACAGACAGCCGAAGAACGCCGCCACGTAGTCTGGCCCGCTGGGGAACAGCAGCACTGCACGGTCGCCGAAGCCGGCCCGGGCCTGCAAGGCAGCGGCGATGGTGCGCGCACGCTGGTCGAGGTCCCGATAGCTGAGCACGGCCTGCTCGCCGGGCGCGTCGGCCAGAAAGCGCAAGGCGACTTTGTCCGGGCTCTGCGCGGCGCGTTGCGCCAGGGCCTGGACCAGCGAGAGCGGGAGTTCGAAGGCGTCCGTCATGGGGTGTTCCTGCCAGTGTCTGGTTGGGTCGGGCCGGCTGCTGCGCGAACGTGGGCGCGGCGGCGTGTGGCGGCCTGGGGTGTACACAGGGGAACGGATGGGCGGGGGGATAAATTAGCGTATGAAAGGGTTTGGGGGCTGCATTTGGGCTGCTGGGGGTATGCCTTGGGTGGTGCGGCGCTCGATCTCACAGGCGCTGAAAACGCCCTGCCATGCACCCAGCAACCCTCACGCCTTAGAACTGAAATCACATGAAACTAATTACATTTCGCATTTGACAATTATTATCATTCTGAATAGCTTGTCGCCCGTCGTAGGAAGCTTCCCAACTTTGGGTGCGTCCTTTCCCCTCTGTGACAAGGTGATTTCCATGGCGGAACAACTATCCACAAGTAAGTGCGATTCACCATTACTACAGGCCTTCGTCGACAACCGCAGCATCCTGGTCAAGATCGCCGCCCGCATCACCGGCTGCCGCTCGCGCGCCGAAGATGTGGTGCAGGACGCCTTTTTCCGGCTCGGCGCCGCTCCGCACATCACCTCGTCGTTCAAGGCGCAGCTGAGCTACCTGTTCCAGATCGTGCGCAACCTGGCCATCGACCACTACCGCAAGCAGGCCATGGAGTTGAAGTACTCCGGCAGCGAGGAGGAAGGCCTGAACGTGGTCGTGCAAAACGCCTCCCCCGAAGCCACCCACATCAACCTCGCCGCGCTGGATGACATTGCCGAGGCGCTGAACGAACTGCCTCAGCGCACCCGCTATGCCTTCGAGATGTATCGCCTGCATGGCGTGCCGCAAAAAGACATTGCCAAGGAGCTGGGCGTGTCGCCGACGCTGGTCAACTTCATGATCCGCGATGCGCTGGTACATTGCCGCAAGACGGCCAGTCGGCAGGCCTGATCAAGCAGAGTTCGCTTCTTCGCGGGCAAGCCCGCTCCCACAGGATAAGCACAGACCTCAAAGACTGAGGGGGACCTGTGGGAGCGGACGTGCCCGCGAAGAAGCCACCTCGATATCAAGCCAGTTTGCAGCGGTCGAAAAACCGTTCCCGCCCCAGAATCATCAACGCCGCACGCTTGTGCGGGAAGTCGAACTCCTTGTCGCAATGGAAGCACTGGTCGTGCATGTAGCCGATCATCTTGCCGTTGTCGGCACGCGGCTCGGCCACCACCCGCTGGGTGCGTGGGTCATCCAGGAACAGGTAATGCACCAGCGCCGATAGCCAACTGGCCACCTTGTGCGGCCCGCGGTGGCTCTCCTCCCCTACCAGCATGTGGATGCCACGGTCGTAGTCATCGGCCGGGTAGAACGGCGCAATGCGGTCTTCCTTGGCCCAGTACGCCTCGAAGTAGGCAAACGGCTGGTCATCGAAGCAGCCGATCAGCGTCAGGGTATGCGGGTCGGCCTCGAGCTTGCCCAGGTACTCGCGATGCTGCGCAAGGGTGCCACCCTCCTGCCAGAACGCCTCCACCCGTGGGTTGTTCTGCCAGCGGTTGAAGCGCTCCAGGTCATGCTCGATCTCCAAGGTCCGCAGCGACACCCAACTGCCCAGGCGCGCATCGAAGCGCCGGTACACCTCGCCACGGGGCTTGGGCGTGCGGCGTGGGTGGCGCTTGCCGTTGCTGATCTGCATCTGCTGCGGGTATGCCACGGTGGCCGACTCGCCCAGCCACGGCTGCGGCAGCTGCCAGAACAGCGCTCGCTCGCACAGGTACTGGCCTGGCTGCTCACCGGCTAGCAGCAGGCCACTGGTCAATGCCTGGGGCAACGCCTCGGGTAGGTGCCAGGCCAGGCGCTGACAGGCCGGATCGCGGGACAGCAGCCAATAACAGGCGGCCCACAAGGCCTGATAGGGGCGCTCGGGGCACAGGCGCTCAAGGTGAAGGTGCAGGGTAGCGCCCGCCTCCAGGCGCAACTGGATCAGCGGGCGGCCTTCGAGGGACAGGCTCAGCCAGCTGTCGCCCTCCTCGGCACTGAGGCTGCGCCAGCGTGGTACTGACAGGGGCTGCGAAGCGGCATCGAACGGCATGGGCTTGACTCACGGCAATGAAGAAAAGGCTCACTGCTGAGAACGTTGCCGCGACGCGCGAATTTAGTTGCGTGGTGCGGCCACCGTGATGCGGTAGGGCTCGAAGATGCGCGCCAGCTCGCCGCTGTCGCGCAGGGCGCGCAGCAGCGCCGCGAACGACTGCTCGCCGATGGGTGCCCCCGGGCGCAGCAAGGCGTAGTGGTGGTAGACCTGGTCAATGCGCTGCGAAGGCACCAACCGCTCCCGGCTGGCCGGGTTGCGCGCCAGGAAATCGCTGAGGTAGGAACGCGTGACCAGGGCTATATCGGCGCGGCCGGCCTGCACCATCAGCAGGTTGCTGTCGTGGGAGTAGGTCAGGGTCGCGTTGAAGGCCTTGCGCAGGTAGTCCGGGTCGGGATTGAAGCCGGCGAACGCATAGTGATAGCCGTTGAACAGCGCCAGGCGCTTGCCATGCAGGTCATCGAAGTAATGCGGGTCACGGCCATTGGCCTGCCGGGCAACGAACACTTCGGCGTCTTCCAGGCCCATGTCCACGGTCTGGTGGGCTATCTGCTGCCAACCCCATTGCGGGTTCTCGAAAATGGCCATGTCGGTGCGGCCTTGCTGGAAGTCACCGAAACGCCGCTGGATGGACGTGGGCACCAGAACGAAGCGGTAGTGCTGCTGCGCACGATTGAGCGCGTCGACCAGTTGCGGCAGCAGGCCGGTGTCGGCGCCCTGCTCCGGGCGCACGGTGTAGGGCGGGAAATGCGCCGCGCCAATCTTCACTTCGACGGTACCAGCCGCCCATGACGGCACCGCCAGCCAGAACACAGCCAGCAGCATCAGGGAAGACAAGGCCTTGAGGCCGGGCGCTGGAGTCAAGACGGACACTCATCACGGTTCATGCCTGGGTCCGCCTAAGCTAGGCGTTTTCCGGGCCGGATACAACTGCCGGTTATGTGGCCCTTTGTGCCAAAGCCGCGGGCAAATTGCCAGGGGGTGCCGGATGCCCGGAGTTTGGCTACGCTCTAGCAGGATCTGCAAGGGAGCCTGGTATGGGCCATTGGTTGGTGATCGACCTGGAAGCCACCACCGACGATGGTGGGTGGCCGGTCACAGAGATGGAAGTCATTGAAATCGGCGCAAGCCTGGTTACCCGCGAAGGCCGTGAGGTCGACCACTTCCAGCGCTTCGTCAAGCCTCGGCGGCGGCCGCAGTTGACCCCGTTCTGCCGCGAGCTGACCCACATCAGCCAGGCCAGCGTGGACAGTGCCGCATCGTTCCGCGAGGTGTGGGCAAGCTTCGAGCGCTGGCTCGGGCACCACCGTGGGCAGCTTCAGGCCTGGGTCAGCTGGGGCGACTACGACCGCCAGCAGCTGCATCAGGAATGGCAGCAGCATGGGCTGGACAGCCTGCTGCGGACCCTGCCGCACATCAACCTCAAGCAACGCTTCGCCAAGGCTCGCCACCTGCAGCGCCCCACCGGCCTGAACGGTGCCCTGCAGCTGGCCGGCATGCACTTTTGCGGGCAGCAGCACCGGGCTCTGGAAGATGCGCGCAATACCGCGCGACTGCTGCCGTTGAGCCTGCCTGCGGGGGCAACCTGAAAGCAGATGACGGGGCCCGTGGGCTTGGGCATACTGGCCAGCCCTTTTCATCCCCCCCTTTTCAGGAGTCGCCCATGTTCCAGGTCAACGAGTACTTCAACGGCACCGTCAAGTCGATCGCATTCGCGGGCGAAGAAGGCCCGGCCACTGTCGGTGTGATGGCCCCGGGCGAATACGAGTTCGGCACTGCCAAGCGCGAGATCATGCACGTGGTTTCGGGTGCGCTGACCGTGAAACTGCCAGGTAGCGACAACTGGGAAACCTTCAAGGCGGGCGACAAGTTCAACGTGCCGGCGGACAGCAAGTTCCAGTTGCAGGTGAAGGTGGATACCGCTTACCTGTGCGAGTACCGCGACTAAGCGTCAGCCTGGTCCGGCCTCTTCGCGGGTAAACCCGCTCCCACAGGTACTGCACAGTTTTCAGATCCTGTGGTGAACCTGTGGGAGCGGGCTCACCCGCGAAGAACCCGGCACTAATCCTTCAGGAATGCTGCAACCTTCTCAGCCGCCGCCTGCAAATGCTGCTCGTGGCTGAACCCCGAGGCCTTAAGCGGCTTCAGGTCATGGTCCCCCGCCACTAGCCAGCTCACCTCGATCGCCGGCGACAACGCATACCCTGCCACCGCCTCGCGGTTACCCAGCGCATCCCGCTCGCCCTGCACGATCAAGGTCGGCGTCTTCAATTCGGCCAGGTGCTCGACCCGTGGCTTCTCCGGTTTGCCCACCGCATAGAACGGATAGCCCAGGCACACCAGTGCATCAGCCCCCAACTCATCGGCCAGCAGGCTGGCCATGCGCCCGCCCATGGACTTGCCACCCACCGCCAGCTTGCCCGTGACCAAAGGTCGCACCTGCCGGTACACCTCGCGCCAGCACTCCAGCAACACCTTCTGTGGGTTCGGCGGCCGCTTGCCGCCGGTAACCCGGCGCTCGGCCATGTACGGGAACTCGAAGCGCACTACCGCCACCCCAAGCGCCGCAAGCCTTTGCGCCATTTCGTCCATGAACCCGCTGTCCATCGGTGCACCTGCGCCATGGGCCAGGATCAGGCAACCCTTGTAGCCGTCCTGGCCCTGAACGTGCGGAGGATCGCAGCGCAAGCCTGGGACATTTCCGACCTTCGCCCATTGATCCCCGTCAATACCGGCACTTTGCCCATTAATCATGCTTGCCTCGCTGTAAAGCCTGCCAAATAACCGTGGATGGGAACCCATACATGAACACAACCAGCAGTACCGCCTATAACTACAAGGTGGTCCGCCAATTCGCCATCATGACGGTGGTGTGGGGAATCGTCGGGATGGGGCTCGGCGTCTTCATCGCCGCCCAGCTCGCCTGGCCTTCCCTCAACTTCGACCTCCCCTGGACCAGCTTCGGCCGCCTGCGTCCCCTGCATACCAATGCGGTGATCTTCGCCTTTGGCGGCTGTGCGCTGTTCGCCACCTCCTATTATTCGGTGCAACGCACCTGCCAGACCACCCTGTTTGCACCAGGCCTGGCCGCGTTCACCTTCTGGGGCTGGCAACTGGTGATCCTGCTGGCGGCCATCAGCCTGCCGCTGGGCTACACCAGCTCCAAGGAATACGCCGAACTGGAATGGCCGATCGACATCCTGATCACCATCGTCTGGGTGAGCTACGCCATCGTGTTCTTCGGCACGCTGATGAAACGCAACACCAAGCACATCTATGTCGGTAACTGGTTCTTCGGCGCCTTCATCCTCACCGTGGCGATGCTGCACGTCGTCAACAACCTGGAACTGCCGGTCAGCCTGACCAAGTCCTACTCGGTCTATGCCGGCGCTACCGATGCCATGGTGCAGTGGTGGTATGGCCACAACGCGGTGGGCTTCTTCCTGACCGCGGGCTTCCTGGGGATGATGTACTACTACGTGCCCAAGCAGGCCGAACGCCCGGTTTATTCCTATCGCCTGTCGATCGTGCACTTCTGGGCGCTGATCACCCTGTACATCTGGGCCGGTCCGCACCACCTGCACTACACCGCCCTGCCTGACTGGGCCCAGTCGCTGGGCATGGTGATGTCGCTGATCCTGCTGGCACCCAGCTGGGGCGGCATGATCAACGGCATGATGACCCTGTCCGGTGCCTGGCACAAACTGCGCAGCGACCCGATCCTGCGTTTCCTGGTGGTGTCGCTGGCGTTCTACGGCATGTCCACCTTCGAAGGCCCGATGATGGCCATCAAGACGGTCAACGCCCTGTCCCACTACACCGACTGGACCATCGGCCACGTGCACGCCGGCGCCCTCGGCTGGGTGGCGATGATCTCGATCGGCGCGCTGTACCACACCATCCCGAAAGTGTTCGGCAAAGAGCGCATGTACAGCATCGGCCTGATCAACGCGCACTTCTGGCTGGCCACCATCGGCACCGTGCTGTACATCGCCTCGATGTGGGTCAACGGTATCGCCCAGGGCCTGATGTGGCGCGCGGTCAACAGTGACGGCACGCTCACCTACTCGTTCGTGGAAACCCTGGTGGCCAGCCACCCAGGCTTCATCGTGCGCTTCGTCGGTGGTGCGATCTTCCTCAGCGGCATGTTCCTGATGGCCTGGAACACCTGGCGCACCGTGCGTTCGCCGGCGCTCGATGTCGCCCCTGCGAACGCCCAGCTGGCTTGAGGAGACCTGCCTGATGAAACATGAAGTCATCGAGAAAAACGTCGGCCTGCTGGCCCTGCTGATGGTGTTTGCCGTCAGTATCGGCGGCCTGACCCAGATCGTCCCGCTGTTCTTCCAGGACGTCACCAACAAACCGGTGGAAGGCATGAAGCCCTACACCGCACTGCAACTGGAAGGCCGCGACATCTACATCCGCGAAGGCTGCGTAGGCTGCCACTCGCAGATGATCCGCCCGTTCCGCGCCGAAACCGAGCGCTATGGCCACTACTCGGTGGCCGGTGAAAGCGTGTGGGACCACCCGTTCCTGTGGGGTTCCAAGCGCACCGGGCCGGACCTGGCCCGGGTCGGTGGCCGTTACTCGGACGACTGGCACCGTGCGCACCTGTACAACCCGCGCAACGTGGTCCCGGAGTCGAAGATGCCGTCGTACCCGTGGCTGGTCGCCCAGCAGGTCGACAATAGCCACACCGACACCAAGATGCGCACCCTGCGCAGCCTGGGCGTGCCCTACACCGACGCCGACATCGCCGGGGCCCGCGACGCGGTCAAGGGCAAGACCGAGATGGACGCCCTGGTGGCCTACCTGCAGGTGCTCGGCACCGCGATCAAGAACAAGAGGTGAGTGCGATGGAAATGGACATCGGCATGATCCGCGGCCTGGGTACCCTGGTGGTGATGATCGCCTTCATCGGCCTCACCCTGTGGGTATTCAACCGCCGCCGCGACCATGATTTCGCCGAAGCGCGCCTGCTGCCCTTCGTCGACGACCGCCTGCCCTCTGCCGGACAGGAACCTGCTGCAAAAAGGAGTAACGGGCAATGACCACCTTCTGGAGTACGTACATCTGCGTACTGACCATCGGTAGCCTGATTGGCCTGACCTGGCTGTTGCTCGCCACCCGCAAGGGCCAGAGCAACACCACCGACCAGACCATGGGCCACAGCTTCGACGGCATCGAGGAATACGACAACCCGCTGCCCAAGTGGTGGTTCTGGCTGTTCGTCGGCACCCTGGTGTTCTCGGTCGGCTACCTGATCCTCTACCCGGGCCTGGGCAACTGGAAGGGCATCCTGCCAGGCTATGAAAACGGCTGGACCGGCGCCAACGAATGGCAGAAGGAAATGGACAAGGCCGACGCAAAATTCGGCCCGATCTTCGCCAAGTATGCTGCCATGCCCGTGGAAGAAGTGGCCAAGGACCCGCAGGCGCTGAAAATGGGCAGCCGCCTGTTCGCCTCCAACTGCTCGGTATGCCACGGCTCGGACGCCAAGGGTGCCTACGGCTTCCCCAACCTCACCGACAAGGACTGGCGCTGGGGCGGCGAGGCGGAAACCATCAAGGCTTCTATCATGAACGGCCGCCACGGCGTGATGCCGGCCTGGGCCGAAGTGATCGGCGAGCAGGGCGTGGCGGATGTGGCCGCGTTCGTGCTCACCGACCTCGCTGGCCGCACCCTGCCGGAAGGGGTCAAGGCCGACCCGGCCAAAGGCAAGGAGATCTTCGCCGGCAACTGCGTGGCCTGCCACGGGCCTGAAGGCAAGGGCACTCCGGCCATGGGTGCGCCAGACCTGACCCACCCGCAGGCGTTCATCTACGGTTCGAGCTTTGCCCAGTTGCAGCAGACCATTCGCTATGGTCGCCAGGGGCAGATGCCGGCGCAGGCCGAGATCCAGGGCAACGACAAGGTGCACCTGCTGGCGGCGTATGTGTATAGCCTGTCGCAGGATCAAGCTTCGCCAGACCTGACAGCCAAGTAACACCCATTCGCGGCGGTTCGGCGTCCCGACTCGCCCGCTCCCACAGGTCAACCACAGATTTCAAGTATTGTGGTGAACCTGTGGGAGCGGGCAAGCCCGCGAAGGGCTGCAAAGCAGCCCCTCTCCCTGCTCTACCCCTCCTTGCACCCCCTCCGAACAGAACTAAGCTTGTTGCCTCAGTGGGCCTCGCTCCGAAAGGACCGAAGCAGACGCGGCGCGTAGCCTGTTGCCGTCCCGATAAAAAGCTTGACCGATCGATCAGAAAAAGACGAAAAACGGTACACATTACAAATATTTATTTGTGTACAATCGCCAGAACCCGATTACTGCGGGACATCAGTGAACGGGCTCGGGCACGGGTCGGCGTACCAAAGTTGCGTTGCGGTAACCCCAGTGGTTATCAATACTGGCGCCGATTTTTCGACCAACAAGAACATCAAAACCGTGGAACCTTAGCAATGAGCACAGCAATCAGTCCGACTGCTTATAACTATAAGGTCGTCCGCCAGTTCGCCATCATGACGGTGGTCTGGGGGATCCTTGGCATGGGCCTCGGCGTCTTCATCGCCTCGCAGCTGGTATGGCCGCAACTGAACCTGGACCTGCCCTGGACCAGCTTCGGCCGCCTGCGCCCGCTGCACACCAACCTGGTGATCTTCGCCTTCGGGGGCTGTGCGCTGTTCGGCACCAGCTACTACGTGGTGCAGCGCACCTGTCAGACCCGGCTGATCTCCGACAGCATGGCCGCCTTCACCTTCTGGGGTTGGCAGGCGGTGATCGTCGGCGCGCTGATCACCCTGCCGATGGGCTACACCACCACCAAGGAATACGCCGAGCTCGAGTGGCCGCTGGCGATCCTGCTGGCCATCGTCTGGGTCACCTACGGGCTGGTGTTCTTCGGCACCATCGTCAAGCGCAAGACCAAGCACATCTATGTCGGCAACTGGTTCTACGGCGCCTTCATCGTGGTTACCGCGATGCTGCACATCGTCAACCACATCTCGCTGCCGGTAAGCCTGTTCAAGTCGTACTCGGCCTACTCCGGCGCTACCGACGCGATGATCCAGTGGTGGTACGGCCACAACGCCGTGGGCTTCTTCCTCACCACCGGCTTCCTGGGGATGATGTACTACTTCGTACCCAAGCAGGCCGAACGCCCGATCTACTCGTATCGCCTGTCGATCGTGCACTTCTGGGCACTGATCACCCTGTACATCTGGGCCGGCCCGCACCACCTGCACTACACCGCCCTGCCTGACTGGGCACAGTCGCTGGGCATGGTGATGTCGATCATCCTGCTGGCACCAAGCTGGGGGGGCATGATCAACGGCATGATGACCCTGTCCGGTGCCTGGCACAAACTGCGCACCGACCCGATCCTGCGCTTCCTGGTGGTGTCGCTGGCGTTCTACGGCATGTCCACCTTCGAAGGCCCGATGATGGCCATCAAGACCGTGAACTCGCTGTCGCACTACACCGACTGGACCATCGGCCACGTCCACGCCGGCGCCCTCGGCTGGGTGGCGATGATCTCGATCGGCGCCGTGTACCACATGATCCCGAAACTCTACGGTCGCGAGCAGATGCACAGCATCGGCCTGATCAACGCGCACTTCTGGCTGGCCACCATCGGCACTGTGCTGTACATCGCCTCGATGTGGGTAAACGGCATCACCCAAGGCCTGATGTGGCGCGCCATCAACGATGACGGCACCCTCACCTACTCCTTCGTCGAAGCCCTGCAGGCAAGCCACCCTGGCTATATCGTCCGCGCCCTGGGCGGTGCGTTCTTCGCCACCGGCATGCTGCTGATGGCCTACAACGTGTTCCGTACCGTACGTGCCGCCAACCCGGCACAGGCTGAGGAAGCCGCCAAGATCGTCGTCGTGGGAGCGCACTGATGAAGCATGAAGCCGTCGAGAAGAACATAGGCCTGCTGGCCTTCTTCATGGTCATCGCCGTGAGCGTCGGTGGCCTGACCCAGATCGTCCCGCTGTTTTTCCAGGACGTCACCAACAAGCCCGTGGAAGGCATGAAGCCGCGCACCGCGCTGGAACTGGAAGGCCGCGATATCTACATCCGCGAAGGCTGCGTGGGCTGCCACTCGCAGATGGTCCGCCCGTTCCGCGCCGAAACCGAGCGCTATGGCCACTACTCGGTGGCCGGTGAAAGCGTGTGGGACCACCCGTTCCTGTGGGGCTCCAAGCGCACCGGGCCGGACCTGGCCCGGGTCGGTGGCCGCTACTCCGACGACTGGCACCGCGCGCACCTGTACAACCCGCGCAACGTGGTACCGGAATCGAAGATGCCGTCGTACCCATGGCTGGTCGAGCACAAGCTCGACGGCAAGGACACCGCGAAGAAGATGGAAGTGCTGCGCACCCTGGGCGTGCCGTACACCGACGCCGACATCGCCGGGGCCCGCGATGCGGTCAAGGGCAAGACCGAAATGGACGCCATCGTCGCGTACCTGCAGGGTCTTGGCACCATCATCAAGAGCAAACGGTGACGCTGATGGATATCGGGATGATTCGCGGCCTGGGCACCGTCGTGGTGATGGTGGCTTTCGTGGGCCTGGCGCTGTGGGTGTTCAACCCACGGCGTAAAAAGGACTTCGACGAAGCCACCCAACTGCCCTTCGCGGATGACCCCGAGGCCTGCCGCCACGTCGAGCAAGAGCACGCAAAAGCTTCTGGGAGCAAAAAACAATGACAACCTTCTGGAGTCTGTACGTTACCGTCCTGACCCTGGGCACCATCTTCTCGTTGACCTGGCTGCTGCTGTCGACCCGCAAGGGCCAGCGCGAAGAGGTCACCGACGAAACCGTCGGGCATGCCTTCGATGGCATCGAGGAGTACGACAACCCGCTGCCGAAATGGTGGTTCTGGCTGTTCGTCGGCACCATCGTCTTCGCCCTCGGCTACCTGGTGCTGTACCCGGGCCTGGGCAACTGGAAAGGCATCCTGCCGGGCTACTCGTACCTGGATAACGACAAGCAGACCGAGTTCTCCAACGGCCAGCCGGGCTGGACCGGCGTGCACGAGTGGGAAAAGGAAATGGCCAAGGCCGACGCCCGCTTCGGGCCGATCTTCGCCAAGTTCGCGGCCATGCCCATCACTGAGGTGGCCAAGGACCCGCAGGCCCTGAAGATGGGCGCGCGGCTGTTCGCTTCCAACTGCTCGGTGTGCCACGGCTCCGACGCCAAGGGTGCCTTCGGCTTCCCTAACCTCACCGACAACGACTGGCGCTGGGGCGGCGAGCCGGACACCATCAAGACCACCATCATGGGCGGCCGCCACGGCGTGATGCCGGCCTGGGCCGAGGTGATCGGTGACCAGGGCGTGGCCGACGTGGCCGCGTTCGTGGTCAGCAAGCTCGATGGCCGTACCCTGCCAGAAGGCGTGAAGGCCGATGCCGAGAACGGGCAGAAGATCTTCGCCGCCAACTGCGTGGCCTGCCACGGGCCCGAGGGCAAGGGTACGCCGGCCATGGGCGCGCCAAACCTGACCCATCCGCAGGCGTTCATCTACGGTTCGAGCTTTGCGCAACTGCAGCAGACCATCCGCTATGGCCGCCAGGGGCAGATGCCGGCCCAGGAGCAGTTGCAGGGGAATGACAAGGTGCACTTGCTGGCGGCGTATGTTTACAGCCTGTCGCAGCAGGCCGAACCGGCCAAGGCCGAGTAAGGCAGGCCCGGCCTCTTCGCGGGTAAACCCGCTCCCACAGGCACTGCGCTCGCGTCAGAATCTGTGCGGTCCCTGTGGGAGCGGGTTCACCCGCGAAGAGGCCGGTACTGAAAACACATTTGTTGCAGGCTCCATGACCTGGATCAATTGACACCTGCCATAACACGATTCGTGCCACGAACCCAACGCGACTAAAGGTCGCAGTGCAGCCCCATACCGCCATCAGCGGCGTATCATGGGCCGCAGAGCGCTAGCAGATTGCGCGAGACTGCGGCCGGCACGCACTGGCTGCGGCGTTTCTCCACTGCCGTGGGACTTGATGATGAGCAAGCAAATTCCGGTACATGACGTGACCCCGCCTGCCAACAAAGGGAAGGATTCCGTCGACCTCTACGCCTCCCGGGAAAAGATCTACACCCGTGCCTTCACCGGCCTGTTCCGACGCCTGCGCATGGTCGGCGGGGCAGTGCTGTTCCTGCTGTACTTCGGCACCGTGTGGCTGAACTGGGGCGGCCACCAGGCCGTGTGGTGGAACCTGCCCGAGCGCAAGTTCTACATCTTCGGCGCCACCATCTGGCCGCAAGACTTCATTCTGCTTTCAGGCATCCTCATCGTTGCTGCCTTCGGCCTGTTCTTCATCACCGTGTTCGCCGGCCGGGTGTGGTGCGGCTACACCTGCCCGCAAAGCGTGTGGACATGGATTTTCATGTGGTGCGAAAAGGTCACCGAGGGCGACCGCAACCAGCGCATGAAGCTCGACAAAGCCCCCATGAGCGGCAACAAGTTCCTGCGCAAGTTCGCCAAGCACAGCCTGTGGCTGCTGATCGGTTTCGTCACCGGCATGACCTTCGTCGGCTATTTCTCGCCGATCCGTGAACTGGCCACCGAATTCTTTACCGGTCAGGCCGACGGCTGGGCCTACTTCTGGGTCGGCTTCTTCACCCTCGCCACCTACGGCAACGCCGGCTGGCTGCGCGAGCAGGTGTGCGTGTACATGTGCCCCTACGCGCGCTTCCAGAGCGTGATGTTCGACAAGGACACGCTGATCGTTTCCTACGACCCGCGCCGTGGCGAAACCCGCGGCCCGCGCAAAAAGGACCTGGACTACAAGGCTGCGGGCCTGGGCGACTGCATCGACTGCACCATGTGCGTGCAGGTCTGCCCCACCGGCATCGACATCCGTGACGGCCTGCAGATCGAGTGCATCGGCTGCGCCGCGTGCATCGACGCCTGTGACAACATCATGGACAAGATGAACTACCCCAAAGGGCTGATCAGCTACACCACCGAACACAACCTGTCCGGGCAGAAGACCCACCTGCTGCGCCCGCGGCTGATCGGTTACGCCGTGGTACTGCTGGTGATGATGGTCGGCCTGGCCACCGCCTTCGCCACCCGTTCGCTGGTCGGTTTCGACGTCAGCAAGGACCGTGTGCTGTACCGCGAGAACGCCCAGGGGCGGATCGAGAACGTGTACAGCCTGAAGGTGATGAACAAGGACCAGCGTGACCACGTCTACGTGCTGGACGCCACTGGCCTGCCGGACCTGAAGCTTGAAGGCCAGCGCGAGATCCGCGTGGACGCTGGTGATATCGTCAGCCTGCCGGTGCAACTGTCGGTCGCGCCCGAGAAACTGCCGTCGACCACCAACGAAATCACCTTCATCCTCAAGAGCGCCGATGACAGCGACGCCCAGGTTGAAGCCAAGAGCCGTTTCATCGGCCCACAGATCCGCTAAGAGAGATAACCACCAATGCCTGCCACCGCCGCCAGCCCCTGGTACAAGCACCTCTGGCCCTGGATCATCATCGGTATCCTCGCCACCTCGGTGTGCCTGAGCCTGACCATGGTCAGCATCGCCGTGCACAACCCGGACAACCTGGTGAACGACAATTACTACGAGGCCGGCAAGGGCATCAACCGCTCGCTGGACCGAGAACTGCTGGCACAGAACCTGGGCCTGAAGGCCGGCGTGCACCTGGACGAGCTGACCGGCGAAGTGGACGTGCGCCTGGCCGGCAACAGCGACCCGCAGAGCCTGGAGCTGAACCTGATTTCGCCGACCCAGCCGGAGAAAGACCGCAAGGTGCTGCTGAGCAGGGTCGAGGCAGGGCGCTATGTGGGGCAGCTGGAAGACAAGGTCGACGGGCGGCGCTTCGTCGAACTGCTGGGGAGCGAAGGCGGCCAGGTGTGGCGCTTGTTCGAGGAAGAAAAGGTGGAGCATGGTGTGACCTTGCAGCTGGGTGATGAAGCGCTCCAGGGGGCCGAGCACCGATAAACGCACCTCCGCCGCTCCTTGTGGGAGCGGGTTTACCCGCGAAGGCGTCAGACCTTAAAGCATCATCGCCGGATCTGACGCTTTCGCGGGTGAACCCGCTCCCACAGGCACCGTGCCCAACCAGCCGATTTGTGTAAGGCAAATGATGTGATGACCCAGCCCACCCCCTGCTACCACTGCGCCCTGCCCGTCCCCGCCGGCAACCGCTTCAGCGCCGTGGTCCTCGGCCAACCCCGGCAGTTCTGCTGCCCCGGCTGCCAGGCGGTGGCCGAGTCGATCGTTGCCGGTGGCCTGGAGCACTACTACCAGCACCGCAGCGACAACAGCGCCAACCCCGAGGCCCTGCCCAATCAGCTACAGGACGAACTGGCCCTCTACGACCGCAGCGACGTACAGCAAACCTTCGTGCGCCATGCCGGCGATCTGGCCGAAGCTACCCTGCTGGTCGAAGGCATCAGCTGCGCCGCCTGCGGCTGGCTGATCGAAAAGCACCTGCGCAACCTGCCCGGTGTTGCCGAAGCACGCCTGAACCTGTCCAACCACCGCCTGTTGCTGAACTGGGATGACAAGCTACTGCCACTCTCGCGCCTGCTCGCCGAGCTGCGCCAGATCGGCTACGCCGCCCACCCCTACCAGCCCGACCAGGCCACCGAGCAACTGGCCCGCGAGAACCGCAGCGCCCTGCGCCGCCTGGGCGTGGCCGGGCTGCTGTGGTTTCAGGCGATGATGGCAACCATGGCCACCTGGCCGGAATTCAACATCGACCTGTCGCCCGAACTGCACACCATCCTGCGCTGGGTGGCGCTGTTCCTCACCATCCCCATCGTGTTCTACAGCTGCGCACCGTTCTTCAAGGGCGCGGCACGCGACCTGCGCACCCGCCACCTGACCATGGACGTTTCGGTGTCGCTGGCCATTGGCCTGGCCTTCGGCGCGGGCATCTGGACCGCCATCACCGGCAGCGGCGAGCTGTATTTCGACACCGTGGGCATGTTTGCGCTGTTCCTGCTCACTGGCCGCTACCTGGAGCGCCGCGCCCGCGAACGCACCGCCGCGGCCACTGCGCAGCTGGTCAACCTGCTGCCGGCCTCGTGCCTGCGCCTGGACACCCACGGCCGCAGCGAGCGCATCCTGCTCAGCGAACTGCAGTGCGGTGACACGGTACAGGTGCTGCCAGGCGCAGTAATCCCCGCCGACGGGCGCATCGTCGAAGGCCGCTCCAGCGTCGATGAATCGCTGCTGACCGGTGAATACCTGCCGCAACCACGCCGAGTCGGCGAGCGGGTTACCGGCGGCACCCTGAATGTCGAAAGCACCCTGAACGTGGAAGTGGAAGCCCTCGGCCACGACTCGCGGTTGTCGGCCATTGTCCGTCTGCTGGAACGCGCCCAGACCGAGAAACCACGCCTGGCCGAAATCGCCGACCGGGCCTCGCAGTGGTTCCTGCTGTTCTCGCTGCTGGCCGCCGCAGCCATCGGCCTGTGGTGGTGGCACCTGGACCCGGCGCGGGCGTTCTGGATCGTACTGGCCATGCTGGTAGCGACCTGCCCTTGCGCGCTGTCCCTGGCCACGCCAACGGCGCTTACTGCGGCCACCGGCACCTTGCACAAGCTCGGCCTGCTGGTGACCCGCGGCCATGTGCTGGAAGGCCTGAACCAGATCGACACGGTGATTTTCGACAAGACCGGCACCCTGACCGAAGGCCGCCTGACCTTGCGCAGCATCCGCCCGCTCGGCAGCCTGCCCGCCGACCGCTGCCTGGCCTTGGCCGCGGCGCTGGAAAACCGCTCCGAACACCCCATCGCCCGTGCCTTCGGCCGCACCGCCACGCCTGCTGACGATGTGCAGACCGTACCTGGCCTGGGCCTGGAAGGGCTGGTCGAAGGCCAGCACCTGCGCATTGGCCAGGCCACCTTCGTCTGTGCCCTGAGCGGCGCGGAGATCCCCAGTGTACCGGAGCCACGCGGACAGTGGCTGCTGCTGGGCGACCGCCAGGGCCCGCTGGCCTGGTTTGGCCTGGACGACCGCCTGCGCGACGATGCCCCTGCCCTGCTGGCAGCCTGCAAGGCCCGTGGCTGGCGCACGCTGCTGCTGTCCGGCGACAGCTCGCCGATGGTTGCCGAAGTGGCCGCACAGCTGGGCATCGACCAGGCCATCGGCGGCCTGCGCCCGGACGACAAACTGGACCGGCTGAAGGCGCTGCAGGCAGCCGGGCACAAGGTGCTGATGCTGGGCGACGGGGTCAACGACGTGCCGGTGCTGGCCGCCGCCGACATCAGCATCGCCATGGGCAGCGCCACCGACCTGGCCAAGACCAGCGCCGACGCCGTGCTGCTGTCCAACCGCCTGCAGGCGCTGGTACAGGCCTTCGAACTGGCCCGCCGCACCCGCCGCAACATCCTCGAGAACCTGCTGTGGGCGACCCTGTATAATGGCCTGATGTTGCCGTTTGCCGCGCTCGGCTGGATCACCCCGGTATGGGCAGCCATCGGCATGTCGGTCAGTTCACTGATCGTGGTGCTCAACGCCCTGCGCCTGACCCGCCTGCCCTTGGCATCGGGCTTGCCAACGAATGAAGCGCCCCTGCCTGGGAGGAAGTCACCATGCCCGCCCTCTACGTCATGATCCCCGCGGCCCTGCTGCTGGTCGGCGTGGCCGTGTACATCTTCTTCTGGGCGGTGGACAGTGGCCAGTACGACGACCTGGAAAGCCCGGCCCACAGCATCCTGTTCGACGACCAGGACCCGCGCCACCAGGCGGCGGTGAAGCCTGACGACAGCCAGGCCGACACCGACAAGGAACCCCCACCCCGTGCCTGACCTGCTGCCCCTGCTGGGCTCGGCGATGATCCTCGGCCTGCTCGGCGGCGGCCACTGCCTGGGCATGTGCGGCGGCCTGATGGGCGCGCTGACCCTTGCCATCCCACCCGAACAGCGTGGCCGGCGTTTGCGCCTGCTGCTGGCTTACAACCTTGGGCGCATTCTCAGTTATGCCTGTGCCGGCCTGCTGCTGGGCCTGGCCGGCTGGGCCGTGGCCAGCAGCCCGGCGGCGCTGGCACTGCGGGTGGTGGCGGCGCTGCTGTTGATCGCCATGGGGCTGTACCTGGCCGGCTGGTGGAGCGGGCTGACCCGCATCGAGGCGCTGGGCCGGGGGTTGTGGCGGCATATCCAGCCAGTGGCGTCGCGCTTGCTGCCAGTGTCCAGCCTGCCCCGCGCGTTGCTGCTGGGGTCGCTGTGGGGCTGGCTGCCATGCGGCCTGGTGTACAGCACCTTGCTGTGGGCAGCCAGCCAAGGCAATGCCGGGTACAGCGCGGCGCTGATGCTGGCGTTCGGCGTGGGGACCTGGCCGGTGCTGCTGGCTACCGGATTAGCCGCGGAGCGGGTAAACATTTTGTTGAAAAGACGCAGTGTGCGGGTGGCTGGCGGGGTGCTGGTGATGCTGTTTGGTATCTGGACCATGCCTGGACCGCACCAGCATTGGTTGATGGGGCATTGATCGGGGCCGCTTTGCGACCCTTCGCGGGCAAGCCCGCGAAGGGCTGCAGAGCAGCCCCAATGCCCTTGATACAAATCAACACAGATTCCTACAGACGGCCATAGACTCCGGGGCACTGCTGCTCTTTCCGGGGACCGCCCTCATGCTCGACGACCTA
This sequence comes from Pseudomonas sp. SF2, assembly GCF_036858055.1. NCBI lineage: Bacteria > Pseudomonadati > Pseudomonadota > Gammaproteobacteria > Pseudomonadales > Pseudomonadaceae > Pseudomonas > Pseudomonas sp. SF2. The sequence goes on from NZ_JAMBDI010000005.1 coordinate 169,078, forward strand.
CGTTGGGATACCGACCTGATCCGCCGCTACGACCTGGCCGGACCACGCTACACCTCTTACCCGACCGCCGTGCAACTGCACAGCGAAGTGGGCTCGTTCGACCTGCTCCACGCCCTGCGCGAGAGCCGTCGGGCCGTGCGCCCGCTGTCGCTGTACGTGCACGTGCCATTCTGCGCCAACATCTGCTACTACTGCGCCTGCAACAAGGTCATCACCAAGGACCGCGGCCGCGCCGCGCCCTACCTGCAGCGCCTGGAGCAGGAAATCCAGCTGATCGCCTGCCACCTCGCCCCTAAACAACGTGTTGAACAGCTGCATTTCGGCGGCGGCACACCGACCTTCCTCAGCCATGTGGAACTGCGTCAGCTGATGGCCACCCTGCGCCAGCACTTCCATCTGCTGGACGATGATTCCGGCGACTACGGCATCGAGATCGACCCGCGCGAGGCCGACTGGTCGACCATGGGCCTGCTCCGCGAACTGGGCTTCAACCGCGTCAGCCTGGGCGTGCAGGACCTCGACCCGGCCGTGCAGCGCGCGGTCAACCGCCTGCAGAGCCTGGAGCAGACCCGCACCCTGATCGAAGCCGCGCGCACCCTGCAGTTCCGCTCGATCAACCTCGACCTGATCTACGGCCTGCCCAAGCAAACTCCGGAAGGCTTTGCCCGCACCGTCGAAGAAGTGATCCGCCTGCAACCCGACCGCCTGTCGGTGTTCAACTACGCCCACCTGCCCGAGCGTTTCATGCCGCAACGGCGCATCGACAGCAATGACCTGCCCAGCGCGGCCGCCAAGCTGGAGATGCTGCACGCCACCATCGACCAACTGACCGCAGCCGGCTACCGCTACATCGGCATGGACCACTTCGCCCTGCCCGACGACGAGCTGGCCATCGCCCAGGAGGAAGGCACCCTGCAGCGCAACTTCCAGGGCTACACCACCCATGGGCACTGCGACCTGATCGGCCTGGGCGTGTCGGCCATCAGCCAGATCGGTGACTTGTACTGCCAGAACAGCAGCGACCTCAACACCTATCAGGACAGCTTGTCCAACGCCCAGCTGGCCACCCAGCGCGGCCTGCTGTGCAACCACGACGACCGCATACGCCGCGCGGTGATCCAGCAGCTGATCTGCCATTTCGAGCTGGATTTCGAGCCGATCGAACAGGCCTTCACCATCGATTTTCGCGGCTACTTCAACGACCTCTGGCCGGAACTGCTGACCTTGCAGCGCGACGGCCTGATCCGCCTGGACGACAAGGGCATCCGCATCCTGCCGGCCGGCCGCCTGCTGGCGCGCTCGGTGTGCATGGTGTTCGACGCCTACCTGGCAATGCACAACCGCCAGCGCTTTTCGCGGGTGATCTGAAACCGAGTCGTTCAACCGCATGGACAAGTTTCCTTGCCAGGCACACCATGGGCACAGCGAAGGCCCCGGCGCGCACCCGCCGCGGCCAGTCCAGCTCGCACCACAGCAGCGCACGCTGGCCTACAACCTACGCCGTGAGTTACCCTTACGTCTTATGTGTGCTTTCCCACAAGGATCGAATGAAAATGTCCGAGCCAGTCAAACTGCGCCCACACAACCAGGCCCATTGCAAGGACTGCAGCCTGGCCCCCCTGTGCCTGCCTCTGTCACTGAACCTGGAAGACATGGATGCACTGGACGAAATCGTCAAGCGTGGGCGGCCGCTGAAAAAAGGCGAGTTCCTGTTCCGCCAGGGTGACAATTTCGGCTCGGTCTACGCGGTACGTTCCGGCGCCCTGAAAACCTTCAGCCTCAGCGACAGCGGCGAAGAACAGATTACCGGCTTCCACCTGCCCAGCGAGCTGGTCGGCCTGTCGGGCATGGATACCGAGGCTTACCCGGTATCGGCCCAGGCCCAGGAAACCACCTCGGTGTGCGAAATTCCGTTCGAGCGCCTCGACGAGCTGTCGGTGCAACTGCCGCAGCTTCGCCGCCAGCTGATGCGGGTAATGAGCCGGGAAATCCGCGACGACCAGCAAATGATGCTGCTGCTGTCGAAAAAGACCGCCGACGAACGTATTGCCACTTTCCTGGTCAACCTGTCGGCGCGCTTCCGCGCCCGCGGCTATTCGGCCAACCAGTTCCGCCTGAGCATGTCGCGCAACGAAATCGGCAACTACCTGGGCCTGGCGGTGGAAACCGTGTCGCGGGTGTTCACCCGCTTCCAGCAGAACGGCCTGATCCGTGCCGAAGGCAAGGAAGTGCACATCCTCGACCCGATCCAGCTATGCGCGCTGGCCGGTGGTGCAATCGAGGCCTGAAGCCGGCGTTTAGCGGGTATACTTGGGCATTCGTTTTTCCAGGATACCCGCAACAATGCACAGCGACGCCTTCGACCTCAAAGCCCTGATCCGCCCGGTAGTGGACTTCCCCAAACCCGGCGTGATCTTCCGCGACATCACCCCGCTGTTCCAGTCGCCGCGCGGGCTGCGCTATGTGGCCGACCAGTTCATCGAGCGCTATGTCGAAGCCGAGTTCAGCCACATCGGTGCCATGGATGCGCGGGGCTTTCTGATTGGCTCGATCATCGCCCACCAGCTGAACAAACCACTGATCCTGTTCCGCAAACAGGGCAAGCTGCCGGCCGACGTGCTGAGCGAGGGTTACCAGACCGAGTACGGCGAAGCCTTCCTGGAAGTGCATGCCGACAGCCTGTGCGAAGGGGATTCGGTGTTGATCTTCGATGATTTGATTGCTACTGGCGGTACGCTGCTGGCAGCGGCCAACCTGGTGCGTCGGACCGGGGCGCAGGTGTTCGAGGCGGCGGCGATCATCGATCTGCCAGAACTGGACGGCTCGCGCCGTTTGCAGGCGGCGGGTGTGCCGACCTTCTGCCTGACCGAGTTTTCGCTCAGCGAGTACTGAGTTTGATTTTGGGGCTGCTTTGCAGCCCCGGCAATTCTGAATCAGAGCGAAATCGGCCGCCGCCCCGCAAAGGCATGGGCCAAGGTCCCACCATCCACCAGCTCCAGCTCGCCGCCCAGCGGTACGCCATGGGCAATCCGCGACGCCACCAGGCCCTTCTCGCTCAGCAACTGGGCAATGTAATGCGCCGTCGCCTCCCCTTCCACCGTCGGGTTGGTCGCCAGGATCACCTCGGTGAAGGTGCCCTGTTCCTCGATCCGCGCCATCAGCTGCGGAATCCCGATCGCCTCCGGCCCCAGGCCATCCAGCGGTGACAAATGGCCCTTGAGCACGAAGTAACGGCCACGGTAGCCGGTCTGCTCCACCGCATACACGTCGGTCGGCCCTTCGACCACACACAACTGGGTATCGTCACGGCGCGTGTCGGCGCATTGCGGGCACAGCTCCTGCTCGGTCAGGGTGCGGCACTGACGGCAATGCCCAACTCCTTCCATGGCCTGGGTCAAGGCCTGGGCCAGGCGCAGGCCGCCACTGCGGTCACGCTCGAGCAGTTGCAGGGCCATGCGCTGGGCGGTTTTCTGGCCGACACCCGGGAGAATACGCAGGGCATCGATCAGTTGGCGGATGAGAGGGCTGAAGCTCATGGGAAAGGCCTGACAAACAAATAAGAGGCGGTTTATACCCAGCGGGGGGCAATGGCGTCAAATCGGCCCCGCGACCTGTGCGGTCCGCCTTGTTTATGGGAGCAGCCTTGTGTCGCGAAAGGGGCGCGCAGCGGCCCCGGGATTTCAGCTTCGCAGCGTGAATTGCCGGGGCTGCTGCGCGCCCCTTTCGCGACACAAGGCCGCTCCCACAAAAAAACAGACCGCACCAGGGTTGAAATCTCACCAACAAAAAAACCGCCGCTGTTGTCAGCGGCGGTTTTCGGTAACGCAAATGCCCTTAGAACGGCATCTTGAAGCCCGGCGGCAGCTGCATGCCAGCGGTCATGCTACCCATCTTGTCCTGGCTGTTCTGCTCGACCTTGCGCACAGCGTCGTTCAGCGCGGCGGCGATCAGGTCTTCCAGCACTTCCTTGTCGTCTTCATCAGTCGACATCAGGCTCTGGTCGATGCTGACACGCTTGACGTCGTGACGACCGGTCATCACCACGCTCACCAGGCCGCCACCGGACTGGCCGGTGACTTCGGCGTTGGCCAGCTCTTCCTGCATCTTCTGCATCTTTTCCTGCATCTGCTGGGCCTGCTTCATCAGGCCGGCCATGCCACCTTTCATCATGGGGGTATACCTCGATTGGGTCATGTGATGCGGCCCGGCACCGGGCCGGCCGCATGGTTATCCGTTACTGGCCCTGATTCACCAGGGCTTCTACAGGCTCAATAGTATCCTGCCGCACCTTGGCGCCGAACAACTTGATCATCTGCTGGATCAACGGATCCTGTTCGATCGAGTTGACTGCGTCCTGCTGGCGCTCGGCACGCTTGCGCGCCGCTGCCTGGGCCGGGGTTTCCTGCTCGGGCAGGATCAGTTCGATACGCAGGTTCAGCGTGCGCCCCAGGTGCTGGTTGAGCGCTTCGTTCAGGCGCCGCTGCTGGGTGGCGTTGAACAGCGCACCCTGGCCAGGGTCCAGGTGTAGTAACCAGTCGTCGCCATCAGCGGCGATCAACGTACAGTTTGCCGCGATGTTGCCTGTCATCCCGGACACAGGCAACTGTGGGAATAATTCCAGCCATTGCAGGGCCAGGCCGGTGGCTGGCTTGGCTGCTGGCAGCGGCTCGGCTGCCGGCCTGGGTGCTTCTTCCTGGACGTGCTCGGCCAGTTCGTCCAGGTAGCTGAAGCCGACCGGGTCGCTCTCACCGCCGTAATAGTCTTCGTCCAGTGGCGGCTCATCGTCGCGGTCCATGCCCACGGCGGCATAGGCGGACGGGTCGAAGGGCGGCTCGTCGTCGTGTGCCGGGGCGGCAGGCGCCGGCGCCAGCGCAGGGGGCGGTGCAGGAGCCGGCGCAGGCTCGGCCACTACCGGTGCGGGCGCTGGTGCGGGCTCTTCCCATGGCAGGTCAACCGCCTCTGCCACGGGCTCTGGTTCGGGTTCTGGCTCAGGTTCACAAACCGGGGCAGGCTCAGCCGCCACCACAGGCTCTACAACCGGCTGTGGCGCTGGCTCGACCGGTGCGGGCGCCTGCACTTGTGGCGCGGCAGCCGGTGCAACAGGCTCCACGACAGCAGCAGCCGGCGGCGCCACGGCAACCGCCGGCGCTGCCACCGGTGTTGCAGGATCAGCTGTGGCCTGGCTGATCCCCGCTGGCTTTAGTACCGGCTTCGGCGCATCGTCGGTGTCGGCCGGGCGGAACGCCAGCATGCGCAGCAGGACCATTTCGAAACCGCCACGCGGGTCCGGCGCCAGGGGTAGGTCACGGCGGCCGATCAGGCCCATCTGGTAATAGAACTGCACATCCTCGGCCGGCAGTGCCGAGGCCAGCGCCAGCACTCGCTCACGGTCGCCCTGGCCGTTGTCCACCGCTTCCGGCAGCGCCTGGGCAATCGCCACGCGGTGCAGCACATTGAGCATCTCGGCCAGCACGCCAGCCCAGTCCGGCCCCTGCTCGGCCAGGTTGCGCACGGCCTCCAGCAAGGCCCGGGCATCGCCTTCGAGCAGCGCCTGCAGCACACCGTAGACCTGGCCATGGTCGAGGCTGCCAAGCATGGCCCGCACATCGGCGGCCAGCACCTTGCCTTCGCCAAAGGCGATGGCCTGGTCGGTCAGGCTCATCGCGTCACGCATCGAGCCATCGGCCGCGCGGCCCAGCAGCCACAGGGCGTCCGGCTCGAACGGCACATTCTCGGCGGCCAGTACATGGCTGAGGTGTTCGACCACCCGCTCCGGGCTCATGTTCTTCAGCGAGAACTGCAAGCAGCGCGACAGGATGGTGGCCGGCAGTTTCTGCGGGTCGGTGGTGGCAAGGATGAACTTGACGTAGGGTGGCGGCTCTTCCAGCGTCTTGAGCAAGGCGTTGAACGAGTGAGTCGAGAGCATGTGCACTTCGTCGATCAGGTAGACCTTGAAGCGCCCACGGCTCGGGGCGTACTGCACGTTATCGAGCAGTTCACGGGTGTCCTCGACCTTGGTGCGGCTGGCGGCGTCGATCTCGATCAGGTCGACGAAACGGCCTTCGTCGATCTCCCGGCACACCGAACAGGTGCCACAGGGCGTGGAGGTGATACCGGTTTCGCAGTTCAGGCACTTGGCGATGATACGCGCAATGGTGGTCTTGCCCACGCCCCGGGTACCGGTGAACAGGTAGGCATGGTGCAGGCGCTGATTGTCCAAGGCGTTGATCAAGGCCTTGAGCACATGGGCCTGGCCGACCATTTCGCGGAACGAGCGCGGACGCCATTTACGTGCAAGAACCTGATAACTCATCGAAAAACCATCGTAGCCTGATCGAGCGGAAGATCGCTAATGCTAGCGGAGCGGGGGCAAAATTGCACCCTGCGCAGCTCGGCTAAGCTATGAAACTGTACGCTGTCCAGGGAGGATAAGCCTTGCGAAGATTACTGGCCTTGCTGTTGCTCTGGACCTCGCAGGGCATGGCCGAACAGCCGCTGCTGCGCTTTTCCGTGGCCGAGAGCTGGAGCATGCCGTTGGTGCGCATCGAAGGTGACCAGCCGGTTGAAGGCCTGCTGTACGACCTGACGCAGGCGTTAGCCAAAGAGGTGGGCGCACGCCCTGTTTACCATATGATGGCCCGCCTGCGCCTGCAGGAGGCCATGGTCCACGGTGATATCGACGTGCGCTGTTATGTCAGCAGCCAGTGGTTCGATGACCCTCCAAGGAATTTTGTCTGGAGCATTCCACTGATTCACCAGCGCGACCTGCTGGTCGGCCGCCCGGGCGACAGCCCCCCGCTATCTCTGCAACAACTGCCACCCCAGGCGATCGGCACGGTGCTGGGCTACACCTATTCGACCCTGCAGCCATTGCTTGACCAGGGCCGACTGCACCGTGAAGACAGCCGCAACCAGTTGCTGGTGCTACAGAAGCTGCAGGCCGGGCGGTATCGGCATGCGGTAAGCAACCAGTTATCGTTGCAGTGGTTCAACCAGGGCTTGCCGGCGGAACAGCGCCTGCAGCCGCTGGCAGTGCTGGAGGAACAGGACCTGGGGTGCATGGTGCGTAACGACCCGGCGATACCGGCACAAGAAGTGTTGCGGGCGCTGGTGCGGATGAAGCAGTCGGGGGAAGTCGAGCGAATTGTGCAGCGCCATGGTGGGGCGGGCTATCCGACCACCATGTCTGTGGCTCGCCCCTGATTTCCTGGAATACCGGCAGGCACCAACAATCTCGAAGTCGGCGCGATCACTGTGGGAGCGGGCGAGCCCGCGAACACCGGCAACGCCGGTGCCATCCACCGAGTCACCTTCTGCGCGGGCATGCCCATTCCCAGCACCGTCCAGAAATCTTGACCCGTTGGCCCTCACACCAAAGCCAGCAAATCCGCACTCAAGAACAACCCCACGCCAAACACAAAATGCGTAGCCAGGCTCTTCAGGCAGTTGCGCGCCGGCGTCGGCGTCCTCGACGCAAAGAACCCCGCCCCCATCGCCGGCTGCATGAAGCACAACGGCGCCACGACGGTCCCCACACCAACAACCAGCGCAGGCAACACTGTAGGCGCCAGTAGCCAACCCTCGCCCACGATCACAACCAGCAGCATCGCGAACAGCACGCCGATGGCGTAATGAATCCCCCACCCCAACGCCAGCTCATGCCGGACCGGCTCAGCCTTGGCAATCGCCTGGTGCCGCACACGCCCGTACAGCAGATGCCCCGCCCAACGCCCAACCATGGCGAAATTCAGCGTGGCGACACCCAGCCGCCTCAGCAGCAGCCCCCACAGGTCCATCATCACCGTGGCGCCAATGCCAATCGGCAAGGCAGCGGAAACCATCGCAGCAAACGTCATTGAACAAGCCCTCGAAGATTGACGGTCATCACTCTGCCGCGCAGCATAGAAGTTGAAGTCAACTTCAAGTCAAGGGCCCGAAATGGACATTGCCGACGTCGCCAAACGCACAGGCGTACCCGCCTCGACGCTGCGCTACTACGAGAAGAAAGGCCTGCTCAAATCACTCGCCGGACCTGGCCAGCGGCGGCAGTTCGCAGCCGATGTGGCAGACCGACTGGCGCTGATCGCCCTGGGCCAGGCTGCGGGGTTTTCGCTGGATGAAGTGGGGGCGATGCTGGTGGAGCTGCAGGTCGACCGGCAGATGCTGATCGCCAAGGCCGACGAACTGGATGCACGGATCAGGCGCTTGCAGGCGATGAGCAAGGGCTTGCGGCATGCGGCGCAGTGCCCTGAGGAAGATCACCTGGCATGCCCGAAATTCCAGCGGCTGATGAAGCTGTCGGCGGCGGGGGTATTGGGCGAGAAGCAGGACAGAACTAAGGCGTTCACTGCAGATTGAGGTTTTCGGCCCCCGGAAATGGAGGCGGCCCCACCAGCCACACCCCGGCACTCGATGTTCCCGCTATGGCTGCTCCCTTCCGGGCCTGACCAGGTTAACGGGTAATCAATGCGGGGGGACCGATGGGGCCACCACTACAAGGCTCGCTGAGCAGCGAGTGGCGCCATTGTACCGGTCTTGGGGGCAGATACAACCTCTGGAGGAGAAAAAGTCATCATTTCTCAATGACTTGTCCCGGCCGGGGTGGCCTGGAGCTGCCAATTCGCGGGTGATCCCGCTCCTACAGGGGTGGCGCTGACAGCAAGACCAGCGCAGGACCTGTGGGAGCAGGCGCCGCGGCGGATGGCACGGGCTTCGCCCGTGTTCGCGGGCACGCCCGCTCCCACATGGACCGTGCAAGGACTTCTAGACAGCGATGCCCTGCTCGCCCAGGAAGGTGACAAAGGCATCTTCATCGAGCACCTTCACCCCCAACTCACTGGCCTTGGCCAGCTTGGAGCCCGCCCCCGGCCCCGCCACCACACAGTGGGTCTTGCCGGAAACCGAACCCGCTACCTTGGCCCCCAGACTTTCCAGTTTCTCCTTGGCAATATCGCGGCTCATGCGCTCCAGGGTACCGGTCAGCACCCAGGTCTGGCCGGCCAGCGGCAAGCCTTCAGCCACTTTCTTCTCGCTGCTCCAGTGCATGCCGAACGCCAGTAATTGTGCCTCGATGTCCCGGGCCAGCTTCTGGTTGGCTTCATCCTTGAAGAACTCGCGCACAGCTTCGGCCTGCTTGGCCGCCAGGGCCTGGCGCAGGTCGATACCGTCGGCGGCGATGATCTTGTCCAGGCTGTCGAGCTTGGCCACCAACTTTTCGGCACCGGTCGGGCCAACCGAGGCGATGTCGAGCTTGGCGATCATCCCGGCCAGGGTGGTGCTGGCGGCGAATTCGGCAGCCAGCTCGCCTTCGTCCTGCAGTTGCATGCCGCTGTCGAGCAGCTGCTTGATGACCTTGCGGTTGTGCTCGTCCTGGAAGAAGTTGTGGATCTCGTAGGCCACCTCCAGGCCGATGTCCGGCAGGTAGGTGAGCACCTGCGGCAGCGCCTGCTGCACTCGCGCCAGGCTACCCAGCGAGCGGGCCAGTACCTTGGCGGTCTCCTCGCCTACGTCCGGGATGCCCAGGGCGTAGATGAAGCGCGCCAGAACCGGGCGCTTGCTGGCTTCGATGGCATCCAGCAGCTTCCTGCTGGACACTTCGGCAAAGCCTTCCAGGCCGACGATCTGGTCGAACTCCAGCTTGTACAGGTCGGCCGGCGAGCCAATCAGGCCTTCGTCCACCAACTGCTCGACGCTCTTCTCGCCCAGGCCGTCGATGTCCATGGCGCGGCGCGACACGTAGTGGATGATCGCCTGCTTGAGCTGGGCGCCACAGGCCAGGCGACCGACACAGCGGTACACCGCGCCCTCGCTGGTGGTTTCCTTGCCCTTGCTACGCTTGACCAGCTGGGTACGCTCGACCTGCGAGCCGCACACCGGGCACTCGCTCGGCACCTGCACCGGGCGGGCATCCTCCGGGCGGCGCTCCAGCACCACCTGCATCACCTGCGGGATCACGTCACCGGCGCGGCGGATGATCACCGTGTCACCAATGCGCAGGCCCAGGCGGGCGATTTCGTCCATGTTGTGCAGGGTGGCGTTGGACACGGTCACACCGGCGACCTTGACTGGCTTCAGGCGTGCCACGGGCGTTACCGCGCCGGTGCGGCCGACCTGGAACTCGACATCCAGCACCTCGGTCAGCTCTTCCATGGCCGGGAACTTGTGGGCAATTGCCCAGCGCGGCTCACGGGCGCGGAAGCCCAGTTCGCGCTGGGCGGCCAGGCTGTTGACCTTGAACACCACACCGTCGATTTCGTAGGGCAGGCTGTTACGCCGCTCGCCGATGTCGCGGTAGTAGGCCAGGCATTCTTCGATGCCGGCGGCATGCTTGAGCTCGCGGCTGATCGGCAGGCCCCAGGCCTTGAGCTGTTCGAGGATGCCGATGTGGCTGTCGCCGATGCTCGCGGACACCTGGCCGACGCCATAGCAGCAGAACTCCAGCGGGCGGCTGGCGGTAATTTTCGAATCCAGCTGACGCAGGCTGCCGGCGGCGGCGTTGCGCGGGTTGGCGAAGGTCTTGCCGCCGGCTTCGGCCTGGGCGGCGTTGAGCCGGTCGAAACCGGCCTTGCTCATGTACACCTCACCGCGCACCTCCAGCACCGCCGGCCACCCCTCGCCTTGCAGCTTGAGCGGGATGTTGCGCACGGTGCGCACGTTGGCACTGATATCCTCACCGGTGGTGCCGTCGCCACGGGTGGCGCCCTGTACCAGCTGGCCGTCGCGGTACAGCAAGCTTACGGCCAGGCCGTCGAGCTTGGGCTCGCAGCTGTAGTCGACCGCACCGGGCTGGTCGAGGCCGTCTACCACGCGACGGCCGAACTCACGCAGGTCGGCTTCTTCGAAGGCGTTGCCCAGGCTGAGCATCGGCACTTCGTGGCGCACCTGGCTGAACGCGGCCAAGGCTGCACCGCCGACACGCTGGGTGGGCGAGTCAGGGGTTACCAGGTGCGGGTATTCGGCTTCAAGCGCCTTGAGCTCGTTGAACAGGCGGTCGTATTCGGCATCGGGCACGCTGGGCTCGTCGAGCACGTAGTAGCGGTAGTTGTGCTGGTCGAGCTGGGAACGCAGTTCGTGGATGCGGGTTTCGGCGGTCATGGGATTTGTCTTCTCTTGCAAAGCAAAAGAGCAGCCTGGGGGTGGTGCCGGGGGCTTGAGGTATTTATTGCCTGTGCCGGCCTCTTCG
>NZ_JAMBDI010000005.1:180270-229198 GCF_036858055.1 Pseudomonas sp. SF2
GTTTACCCGCGAAGGGGCCGGAACAGGCGATAACAACACCCGAACCGACCAGCACGCCCTCAGGCTGCTCTTTCGTCTGGATCTGTCAGCGCTTCTGGGTCAGCGCACGGCGCTCGAACTCGACGATGCGCTGGCGGTAGTGCTCGATGGTCTGGGCGGTCAGCACGCTGCGCTGGTCGTCCTTGAGCTCACCGTTCAGTTCATGGGCCAGCTTGCGCGCCGCAGCCACCATCACGTCGAAGGCCTGCTTCGGATGACGCGGGCCCGGCAGGCCGAGGAAGAAGCTCACCGCACGGGTGCTGAAGTGGTCGATGTCGTCCAGGTCGAACACGCCAGGCTTGACAGCGTTGGCCATGGAGAACAGCACTTCGCCGTGACCGGCCATGCTCTCGTGACGGTGGAAGATGTCCATTTCGCCGAAGCGCAGGCCGCTTTCCAGAATGTTCTGCAGCAGCGCCGGGCCCTTGAAGCCGCCCTCGTCGCGGGAGATCACGCTGATCACCAGCACTTCCTCGGCCGGCGGCAGCTCCTTGACGCTGCTGCTGGCAGGCGCCGCACCATTGCTGCGGGTATTTTCCGCGGCAAAGTCGTCATCGCTTTCGGCAAACAGGTCGGGTTCGCGTGGCTCGGCGCTCAGGTTCAGGTCACCCTGCTGCGCATCCGCAGCAGCGGTGGCGCGCTTGCCGCGCTTGTTGGCCTTGGCCGGCTTGGGCTCGCGCTCGCGGTCACGCGCAGAAGCGCTGAGCGACGGCAGGTCGCTTTCGTCCAGCTCAGGCTCCTTGTGGGTATCCAGCACTCGCGACGGGCCAAGCACTTCGGCATTGCCCTCTTCGTCCGGCAGGTTGGAATAACTGCGATCCAGACGGAATTTCAACTTGCCTTTTCCGCCGCGCATGCGGCGCCAGCCGTCGAAAAGAATCCCGGCAATGACAATGATGCCGATGACGATCAGCCACTCGCGCAGACCGATTTCCATGTAATCCCGTGCCTCTATAAAAATATGCTTGAAAACAAAGGGTTCAAAGCCCTTTAACACGTGGCGCCAACTCTATGTTCTGACAGGCGTTTTTACCCACGCAAAAAACGAGTGACATTAAGCTAGCACGACCAAAGACAACTTTACACCGTCTGTCGCACATGGCGGGGGCATTTCACTACAGAATGTGCCCTTGTCGTCCAGCATCAGGCGTCGACCATGGCCATAGCCTCCTCCACGTCGACGGCAACCAGCCGTGAACAGCCCGGTTCATGCATGGTCACCCCCATCAATTGATCCGCCATCTCCATGGCAATCTTGTTATGGGTGATGTAGATGAACTGCACGCTTTCACTCATTTCCTTGACCAGGCGGGCATAACGCCCGACGTTGGCATCGTCCAGCGGCGCGTCGACCTCGTCGAGCATGCAGAACGGTGCGGGGTTCAACTTGAAGATGGCAAACACCAGCGCCAATGCGGTCAGTGCCTTCTCGCCGCCGGACAGCAGATGGATGGTGCTGTTCTTCTTGCCCGGTGGTCGCGCCATGATCGTCACCCCTGTATCGAGTAGATCTTCGCCCGTCAGTTCCAGATAAGCGCTGCCACCACCGAAAACTTTTGGGAAAAGTGCCTGTAATCCGGCATTTATCTGATCAAAGGTATCCTTGAAGCGGTTGCGGGTTTCCTTGTCGATCTTGCGAATGACGTTTTCCAGGGTCTCCAGCGCTTCGACCAGGTCGGCGTCCTGGGCGTCCAGGTAACGCTTGCGCTCGGACTGCTGTTCGTACTCTTCGATGGCCGCCAGGTTGATCGCCCCCAGGCGCTGGATACGCACCTCGAGCTGCTCAAGCTCCTGTTCGGTGCCTTGCTCGCTGGCCTCGGCCTCAAGGGTGGCAAGCACGCCTTGCAGGTCGTAGCCATCGGCCAGCAACTGCTCCTGCAAGGTCTTGCGCCGTACATCCAGGCCTTGGCACTCCAGGCGCAGCTGCTCCAGCTGGCCGCGCAGCAGTTGAGCCTGCTGCTCGGCCTGGGTGCGGCGCTTCTCGGCGTCACGCAGTTCGCGGTCGGCCTCATCCATGTGCAGGCGGGCCTGGCGCATTTCCTCGTCGACGCTCATGCGCCGCTCCAGCAGCTCTTCCAGCTTCAGGCGCAGTTCTTCCTGGGGGGCCTCGCCCTCCTCCAGGTTCAGGCTCAGTTGCTCCTGGCGCTCGGTCAGGCGCGCGGCCTGCTGCTCAAGGCGCTCCAGGGCCTGCCGGGTGGAGTCGTGCTGGGCACGCAGCGAGCCCAGGCGCACAGCCAGCTGGTGGGCGTGATCCTTGTGCTGGCGGGCCTCCTGGCGCACGCGATCGAGGCTTTCGCGCAGGGTGTCGCGGCGGGCCATCAACTGCTCGCGCTGCTCGGTGTCCTGGGCCATCAGCTCCAGGGCCTCCTGCAGCAGCAAGCGGGCTTCGCCCAGTTGCTCATGCTCCAAGGCACGCTGCTCTTCCAGTTCGGCCAGCTCTTCCTGCAGGCGCCGGCGGCGCAACTCGACCTGCTCGGCACGCGCACGGCTGGCCGACAGGCTGGCCTTCAGCTCGCCGTGCAGGCGGTTTTCTTCCTGGGTGCGACGGCGCAGCTGTTCACGCTGTTCTTCCAGCTCCAGCTGCTGCCCACGCAGGGCCTGCAGTTGCTGCTCCGACTGCTCCAGCGCCGCTTCCTGCTCCAGTTGCTCCTGGCCCAGGCGCTCGATCTCCTGGCCGCGTGCCAGCACGCCGCCTTCGGCTTCGCCGCCACGGCGCACCCGCAGGAAATGTCGGCCAACCCAGTAGCCATCGCGACTGACCAGGCTCTGGCCTTCGCCGAGCGACGCGCGCTGTGCCAGCGCCTGGGCCAGGCCTTCCACGGGCTTGACCTGGCCCAGCCAGGGCGCCAGGTCGACACGGCCTTCAACCTTTTCCAGCAGGCTGCCGGGCAGCGACGAGCCAGTACCGCTCGCCACCAGCAAGCGCAACTCGCCCTGCTCCAGGCCGGCAAAATCGAGGTTATTGAAGTCGTCCACCAGCACAGCCTGCAGATCGGCACCGAGCACGGTTTCTACCGCAAGCTCCCAGCCCGGCTCTACCCGCAACCCTTCAGCCAGCCGCGGCTGCTGCTCCAGGCCCTGGCCCTGCAGCCAGTCCGCAGCACCTGCACCCGGCTCCAGGGCAGCCTGCTGCAAGGCTTCGAGCGAGGCCAGGCGGCCGCCCAGGCGTTGCAAGTCGCCCTGTGCCTGCTGTTGGGCCTGGGTGGCCTGTTGCAATTGCTCACGCGCGCCTTCCAGGCGCTCGACCACCTGCTCTTCGGACAGCTGCAACTCTTCCAGCAACATTTCGCTGCTGGCCAGCTGCTCGGCCAGTTCGAGCATGGCCGCATCCTGCGGGTCGCTGCCCAGCAGCTCACGCTCTTCTACCAGCTTGCGCTGGCGCTCGGCCTGGCGCTCCAGGCTGGCTTCCAGCTGCTGCAGGCGCGCCTGCTGCACTTCGGCCTGGCGGCGCGGCTCGGCGGAACGGCTGTTGAAGCTGTCCCACTGCTCCTGCCAGCCGTGCATGCCCAGCTCGGCCTCTTCAAGGGCGGCGGCAGCTTCTTCGGCAGCGGCCAGGGTCATTTCCTGCTCGGGTTCGAGCATGGCCAGCTCTTCGCTCAAGGTAGCCAGCAGGGTACGGTCATGGCCCAGGTGCGATTCGGTCTCCAGGCGCGTGCGCTCGGCCTCCTTGAAGTCATCCTGCAACTGGCGCAGGCGCTGCTGGCCGTGCTGGATGCTCTGCTCGACCCGGGCGATATCACCGGCCACCGAGTAGAAGCGGCCCTGCACCTGGTTGAAGCGCTCGGACAATTCGTGATGGCCATCGCGCAGGCGCTCGATGCTGGCATCGGCATTGCGCTGCTCGGCCACCAGCGCCTCATGGGACACATCCTGGTCGCCGATCACTGCCTCGCGCTGGCGCACCCGCTCGTCCAGGTCGCGCCAGCGCAAGGCCGACAGGCGTGCCTTCAGCTGGCGTTCCTGGGCCTTGTATTCGCGGTACTTCTCGGCCGCCTGGGCCTGGCGGTGCAGGCGCTCCAGCTGGCGCTCCAGCTCTTCGCGCAGGTCGGTCAGGCGCGCCAGGTTTTCCTGGGTGCGGCGGATGCGGTTCTCGGTTTCACGGCGGCGTTCCTTGTACTTGGAAATGCCGGCGGCTTCCTCGATGAAGTTGCGCAGCTCCTCGGGCTTGGCCTCGATCAGCTTGGAGATCATGCCCTGCTCGATGATCGAGTAGCTGCGCGGCCCCAGGCCGGTACCAAGGAAAATGTCGGTGATATCGCGCCGGCGGCACTTGGTACCGTTGAGGTAGTAGCTGTTCTGCCCGTCGCGGGTGACCTTGCGGCGGATCGAGATCTCGGCATAGGCGGCATATTCGCCGACCAGGGTGGTTTCGCTGTTGTCGAACACCAGCTCGATGCTGGCCTGGCTGACCGGCTTGCGGCCACTGGAGCCGTTGAAGATGACATCGGTCATCGACTCGCCGCGCAGGTTCTTTGCCGAACTCTCGCCCATCACCCAGCGCACGGCATCGATGATGTTGGACTTGCCACAGCCGTTGGGGCCGACCACGGCCGCCATGTTGCTGGGGAAGTTGACCGTGGTCGGGTCGACGAACGACTTGAACCCGGCCAGGCGAATGCACTTCAGGCGCATCGGTCAGCCTCGGGCCAACGCCGCCAGCACCAGTTCGCAGCTGCGCTGGCCGTAGGCGGTGAGCACCTCGCGAATGCGCGGCAGGTCACGGGCGACCACTGCGTCGAGCAGGCGGGCGAACAGGTCCAGGTAGTCGATCATGTTGGCCTGGCGCTGGTCCAGCGACAGGTAATAGGCACGGCTCATGGCCGGCTGCAGGTTTTCCACGGTTTCCTGCAGGAACGGGTTGTCGGCGAACGGATAGGCCGCTCGCATGACTGCAAAGCTGTCGGCGACGAAGGCCTTGATGTCCAGCTGGTCATGGGCCCGCTGCAGGCGCTGCTGGATCTCCAGGAACGGGCGCAGGTCGGCATCGGTGCGCCATTTTTGCGCAACCGCGTTACCCAGCAGGATGTAGAACTCACCCATCAGTGCGCACAGGCTGCGCACACTGCGCTCGTCGAGCACGGTCACGTGGGCACCACGGCGCGGCAGGATTGCCACCAGGTGGCGGCGTTCGAGGATCAGCAGCGCTTCGCGCACCGAGCCGCGGCTGACGTTGAGTGCCTGGGTGACCTTCTGCTCCTGGATACGCTCGCCTGGCGCCAGCTCGCCACGGATGATGCGTTCGGCCAGGTAATCGGCAATCTGCTCGGAGAGGCTGTCCGGGGCCTTGAACGTCATGGTTTTCCTTCAAAATCATTGAACTGGGCACAAGTGGCGGATTGTAGCGTACTTGGCCGGTAATCGCGCAGAGGGGCCTGGCGGTTTATTTGACCTGCAAGGCAGTCACGTGCCCGGCGCGATCTATGCTTGGCATATGGCAATGTGAGCCGTTGGGCAGCGGCACGAGCAATTTCCTGACCTTTGAGTCAGAAAATTATTGACCAGCAGGACAGGTCTTGCTTAGAGTCCGCCCAACAACAATAAAACCATTGCGAGGCCATCCCCGTGATCCAGTTTCTCGTCAACCAGGAATTGCGTAGTGAGCATGCCCTGGACCCGAACATGACGGTGCTGCAGTACCTGCGCGAGCACCTGGGCAAACCTGGCACCAAGGAGGGCTGCGCCAGTGGCGACTGCGGCGCCTGCACCGTGGTGGTCGGCGAGCTGACCCAGGACGACCAGGGCAATGACAGCCTGCGCTACCGCAGCCTCAACTCGTGCCTGACCTTCGTTTCGTCGCTGCACGGCAAGCAACTGATCAGCGTCGAGGGCCTCAAGCACCAGGGCCAGCTGCACAGCGTGCAACAGGCCATGGCCGATTGCCATGGCTCGCAGTGCGGCTTCTGTACCCCCGGCTTCGTCATGTCGCTGTTCGCCCTGCAGAAGAACAGCAATGGCCCCGACCTGCACCAGGCCCAGGAAGCCCTGGCCGGCAACCTGTGCCGCTGCACCGGCTACCGGCCGATCCTCGATGCCGCCGAGCAGAGCTGCCGCCAGCCCTGCCGCGACCAGTTCGACGCCCAGCAGGCGCAGACCATCAGCCGCCTCAAGGCCATTGCGCCAACCCAGACCGGCGAGCTCAACAGCGGCGACAAGCGCTGCCTGGTGCCACTGACCGTGGCCGACCTGGCCGACCTGTACAGCTCGCACCCCGAAGCGCGGCTGCTGGCCGGCGGCACCGACCTGGCCCTGGAAGTCACCCAGTTCCACAAGACCTTGCCGGTGATGATCTACGTCGGCCATGTGGCCGAACTCAAGCGCATCGAGAAAACCGCCAGCCACCTGGAAATCGGCGCCGCCACCCCGCTCACCGACTGCTACGGCGCGCTGAACGAGGAATACCCCGACTTCGGTGCCCTGCTGCACCGTTTCGCCTCGCTGCAGATCCGCAACCAGGGCACCCTGGGCGGCAATATCGGCAACGCCTCGCCGATTGGCGACTCACCACCCCTGCTGATTGCCCTGGACGCGCAGATCGTCCTGCGCCAGGGCGAGCGTCAGCGAGTGATGCCACTGGAAGACTACTTCATCGACTACCGCATCACTGCCCGCCAGGACAGCGAGTTCATCGAGAAGATCATCGTGCCGCGCGCCACCAGCGACTGGGCGTTCCGCGCCTATAAGGTGTCCAAGCGACTGGACGATGACATTTCCGCCGTGTGCGGTGCCTTCAACCTCAGCATCGAAGACGGCGTGGTCAGCGGCGTGCGCATTGCCTTCGGCGGCATGGCGGCGATCCCCAAACGGGCCCGTGCCTGCGAAGCGGCGCTGCGCGGCAAGCCATGGAACCAGGCGGCCATCGAGCGCGCCTGCCAGGCCCTGGCCGAAGACTTCACCCCGCTCAGCGACTTCCGCGCCAGCAAGGAATACCGCCTGCTGACCGCGCAGAACCTGCTGCGCAAGTACTTCATCGAACAGCAAACGCCGTACATCGAGACCCGGGTGACCGCTTATGTCTAACCATCACGTAGCCAAGAGCCAGGCCGAGATGGCCGAACTGTTCAGCCAGGACCTGACCACCGGGGTCGGCCGCAGCGTCAAGCACGACAGCGCCGACAAGCATGTGTCCGGCGAGGCGGTGTACATCGACGATCGCCTGGAATTCCCCAACCAGCTGCACGTCTATGCGCGCACCGCCGACCGCGCCCATGCACGCATCCTGCGCATCGACACCACGCCGTGCTATGCCTTCGAGGGCGTGCGCATCGCCATCACCCACGAAGACATTCCCGGCCTCAAGGACATCGGCCCGGTGGTGGCCGGCGACCCGCTGCTGGCCATCGACAAGGTCGAGTTCTTCGGCCAGCCGGTGCTCGCCGTGGCCGCCCGCGACCTCGACACCGCACGCCGTGCGGCCATGGCCGCCATCGTCGAGTATGAAGACCTGGAGCCGGTACTGGATGTGGTAGAGGCGTTCCGCAAGAAGCACTTCGTGCTCGACAGCCACACCCACCAGCGTGGCGATTCCGCTGCTGCCCTGGCCAGTGCCCCACACCGCATCCAGGGTACCCTGCACATCGGTGGCCAGGAGCACTTCTACCTGGAGACGCAGATTTCCTCGGTGATGCCCACCGAAGACGGCGGCATGATCGTCTACTGCTCCACGCAGAACCCCACCGAAGTGCAGAAACTGGTCGCTGAAGTACTCGACGTGCCAATGAACAAGGTGGTGCTGGACATGCGCCGCATGGGTGGTGGTTTTGGCGGCAAGGAAACCCAGGCCGCCAGCCCGGCGTGCCTGTGCGCCGTGGTGGCGCGCCTGACCGGCCAGCCAACCAAGATGCGCCTGCCACGGGTCGAAGACATGACCATGACCGGCAAGCGCCACCCGTTCTACGTCGAGTACGACGTGGGCTTCGACGATGACGGGCGCCTGCACGGCATCAACTTCGACCTGGCCGGCAACTGCGGCTACTCGCCCGACCTGTCCGGTTCGATCGTCGACCGCGCCATGTTCCACTCCGACAACGCCTACTACCTGGGCGATGCCACCGTGCACGGCCACCGCTGCAAGACCAACACCGCCTCCAACACCGCCTACCGCGGCTTCGGCGGGCCACAGGGGATGGTCGCCATCGAGCAGGTGATGGACCACATCGCCCGCCACCTGGGCCGCGACCCACTGGCGGTGCGCAAGGCCAACTATTACGGCAAGACCGAGCGCAACGTCACCCACTACTACCAGACCGTCGAGCACAACATGCTCGAAGAGATGACCGCCGAGCTGGAGGCCAGCAGCGACTACGCCGAGCGCCGCGAGTCGATCCGCCGCTTCAACGCCAACAGCCCGATCCTGAAGAAGGGCCTGGCGCTGACGCCGGTCAAGTTCGGCATTTCGTTCACCGCCACCTTCCTCAACCAGGCCGGTGCGCTGATCCATATCTACACCGACGGCAGCATTCACCTGAACCACGGTGGCACCGAAATGGGCCAGGGCCTGAACACCAAGGTGGCGCAGGTGGTGGCGCAGATCTTCCAGGTCGATTTCAGCCGCATCCAGATCACCGCCACCAATACCGACAAGGTGCCCAACACTTCGCCGACCGCCGCTTCCAGCGGTGCCGACCTGAACGGCAAGGCGGCGCAGAACGCGGCCGAAATCCTCAAGAAGCGCCTGACCGAGTTCGCTGCGCGGCACTATCAGGTGACCGAGGAAGACGTCGAGTTCCGCAACGGTCATGTGCGCGTGCGCGACCAGATCGTCAGCTTCGAGCAGTTGGTGCAGCAGGCCTACTTCGCCCAGGTGTCACTGTCCAGCACCGGTTTCTACCGCACGCCGAAGATCTACTACGACCGCAGCCAGGCGCGCGGCCGGCCGTTCTATTACTTCGCCTTCGGCGCTGCCTGCGTGGAAGTGCTGGTCGACACCCTGACCGGCGAATACAAAATGCTGCGCGCCGACATCCTGCACGATGTGGGTGATTCGCTGAACCCGGCCATCGACATCGGCCAGGTGGAAGGCGGCTTCATCCAGGGCATGGGCTGGCTGACCACCGAAGAGCTGGTGTGGAATGCCAAGGGCAAGCTGATGACCAACGGCCCGGCCAGCTACAAGATCCCGGCAGTGGCCGACATGCCGCTGGATTTGCGGGTAAAGCTGGTGGAGAACCGCAAGAACCCCGAAGACACCGTGTTCCACTCCAAGGCCGTGGGCGAGCCGCCGTTCATGCTCGGCATCGCCGCCTGGTGCGCGATCAAGGACGCCGTGGCCAGCATCGCCGATTACCGCGTGCAGCCACAGGTGGATGCACCGGCGACGCCGGAGCGGGTGTTGTGGGGGTGCGAGCAGATGCGCAAGGCGGTGGCTGCCGCGCAACCTGCCGAGCCGGAACTGGAAACCGTGTCTCACTGACAATGCAGGGCCCTGTGGGAGCGGGTTTACCCGCGAATGCGATAGTGGCTTCACCGCCGCATTCGCGGGTGAAGCCGCTCCCACAGGGATCGCGACGCAACTATAGAGAGGTTGCATCATGCACCAATGGATCAACGCCCTCGCCGACCACCAGTCCCGTGGCGAAGCCTGCGTGCTCGTTACCATCATCGAGGAACGCGGCTCGACCCCGCGCAATGCCGGCTCGAAAATGGTCGTCAGCGCCAGCGGCCTGTTCGACACCATCGGCGGCGGCCACCTGGAATACAAGGCCCTGCACATCGCCCGGCAGATGCTCGAAGAGCACCGCACCACCCCGCACCTGGAACGCTTCAGCCTCGGTGCCAGCCTTGGCCAGTGCTGCGGCGGCGTCACTGTGCTGCTGTTCGAACCCATGGCCGCGGTGCAGGCGCAGATCGCCGTGTTCGGCGCGGGCCATGTCGGCCGCGCTCTGGTACCCTTGCTCGCCGCGCTGCCCTGCCGGGTGCGCTGGATCGATTCGCGCGAGCAGGAGTTCCCTGCCCTGATCCCCGACGGGGTGACCAAGGTGGTCAGCGAGGAGCCGGTCGACGAAGTGGCCGAGCTACCGCCAGGCTGCTATTGCATCGTCATGACCCACAACCACCAGCTCGACCTGGAACTGACTGCCGCCATTCTCAAGCGCAACGACTTCACCTGGTTCGGCCTGATCGGCTCGAAGACCAAACGGGTCAAGTTCGAGCACCGCCTGCGCGAGCGCGGCTACGACGATGCGGTGATGGCGCGCATGCGCTGCCCGATGGGCCTGGCCGAGGTCAAGGGCAAGCTGCCCATCGAGATCGCCGTATCCATCGCCGGTGAAATCATCGCCACCTACAACGCCTGCTTCGGCCAGCACGACGCTGCCGCCAATGCCGGCCCCATTGCCCAGTTGCTGCCGCCCTCCCGGCGCAGCCAAGCCATTTGACGAGTGTGTTATGACCGTTACCCGCAAAGCCTACCGTGCCGCCATCCTGCACAGCATCGCCGACCCGGCCGAGGTGGGCCTGGAGGCTTCCCATGAATATTTCGAGGACGGCCTGCTGGTGGTCGACGATGGCCGCATCCGCGCCGTTGGCCACGCTGCCGAACTGCTGCCGACCCTGGACGCCGATATCCCGGTCGAGCACTACCAGAACGCGCTGATCACCCCGGGCTTCATCGACACTCACATCCATTTCCCGCAGACCGGCATGATCGGCTCCTACGGCGAACAGCTGCTGGACTGGCTGAATACCTACACCTTCCCTTGCGAAAAGCAGTTCGCCGACAAGGATCACGCCGACCAGGTGGCGAAGATCTTCCTCAAGGAACTGCTGCGCAATGGCACCACCACCGCCCTGGTGTTCGGCAGCGTGCACCCGGAATCGGTCAATGCCCTGTTCGAAGAGGCCGAGCGCCTGGACCTGCGCCTGATCGCCGGCAAGGTAATGATGGACCGCAACGCTCCGGACTACCTGACCGACACCGCCGAGTCCGGCTATACCGAAAGCAAGGCACTGATCGAACGCTGGCATGGCAAGGGCCGCCTGCACTATGCAGTCACCCCGCGCTTCGCCCCGACCAGTACGCCTGAACAGCTGGCACTGGCCGGCCAACTGCTCAAGGAGCACCCGGGCGTGTACATGCACACGCACCTGTCGGAAAACCTCAAGGAAATCGATTGGGTCAAGTCGCTGTTCCCTGAGCAGAAGGGGTACCTCGACGTATACGACCACTTCGAGCTGCTGGGCGAGCGCTCGGTGTTCGCCCATGGCGTGCACCTGTGCGATGACGAATGCCAGCGCCTGGCCGAAACCGGCTCGGCCGTGGCCTTCTGCCCCACCTCC
This sequence comes from Pseudomonas sp. SF2, assembly GCF_036858055.1. Classification (NCBI taxonomy): domain Bacteria; kingdom Pseudomonadati; phylum Pseudomonadota; class Gammaproteobacteria; order Pseudomonadales; family Pseudomonadaceae; genus Pseudomonas; species Pseudomonas sp. SF2. The sequence continues at coordinate 191,584 of NZ_JAMBDI010000005.1, forward strand.
AACCTGTTCCTCGGCAGCGGCCTGTTCAACCTGCCCCAGGCCGAGCGCTTCAAGGTCAACGTGGGCCTGGGCACAGACGTTGGCGCCGGCACCAGTTTCTCGCTGCTCAACACCCTGAACGAAGCGTACAAGGTGATGCAACTGCAGGGCGCGCGCCTGCACCCTTACAAGTCACTGTACCTGGCCACCCTCGGCGGCGCCCGCGCGCTGCGCCTGGACGACCGCATCGGCAGCCTGCGCCCGGGTAACGATGCCGACTTCGTGGTGCTGGACTACAAGGCCACACCACTGCTGGACTACCGCATCCAGCAGTCCAACAGCATCGAAGAAACCCTGTTCGTGCTCACCACCCTCGGTGACGACCGCACTGTGCGCGAAACCTACGCCGCAGGGCGTTGCGTGCATCAGCGCTAAGGTTCTTTTGCCAGGCCCCGGTACAGCGCGCCGCCGATTGCAGCACCGATCAGCGGCGCCACCCAGAACAGCCACAGCTGTTGCAGGGCCCAGCCACCGACGAACAAGGCCGGCCCCGTGCTACGCGCGGGGTTGACCGAGGTGTTGGTCACCGGGATCGAAATCAGGTGGATCAGGGTCAGGGCCAGGCCGATGGCGATAGGCGCAAAGCCCGCCGGTGCCCGGGCGTCGGTGGCGCCCATGATCACCACCAGGAACATCGCCGTCATCACCACTTCACTGACAAAACCTGCCCCGAGCGTGTAGCCGCCAGGCGAGTGGTCGGCGTAGCCGTTCGAGGCCAATCCCGAAGACAGCTCGAAACCTGCCTTGCCGCTGGCGATGAGGTAGATCACACCCGCCGCCAGGATGGCGCCGATCACCTGGGCGATCACGTAGGGCAGCAGCTCTTTGGCCGGGAAGCGCCCGCCCACCACCAGCCCGAACGACACGGCGGGGTTGAGGTGGCAGCCGGAGATATGGCCAATGGCGAAGGCCATGGTCAGCACGGTGAGGCCAAAGGCGAAGGCGACACCGAGTACACCGATGCCGACGGGGGAACTGGCGGCGAGTACCGCACTGCCACAGCCACCAAGTACCAGCCAGAAGGTGCCGACCAGTTCGGCCCCCATGCGTTTACCGAGGGACATGCTCATGAATCCTTTCCTCAAGAAGTTGAACGCAACGGACGCGCAAGCCCAACTGCTTGATGAAGGTTTGCTCACAAGAATTTAGCAGACGTTTGGTCAACTGCGAGAGATGGCCGTACTGCTTGTGGGAGCGGGTTTACCCGCGAACAAGGCGACACGGCGCATGGCACCGGCTGCGCCGGTGTTCGCGGGTGAACCCGCTCCCACAACGGCGCACTACTTTCACTTCAGCAAACGATCAACCCTTGGCAGAAACCTTGGGCTTTTTCAGCAGATGCGAGAACACCGCATGCAGATCGTCCGAGGCACTCTCCTCGTCCAGGTTCAGCTTGCTGTCGATGTGGTCCATGTGGTGCATCATCAGGTTCACCGCCTGCTCGGCATCGCGCGCCTCGATGGCATCGATCAACTGCATGTGCTCGTCATACGAGCAATGCGAGCGGTTGCCGCTTTCGTACTGGGCAATGATCAGCGAGGTCTGCGACACCAGGCTGCGCTGGAAGCTGACCAGCGGCGCATTACCTGCGGCCTCGGCCAGCTTGAGGTGGAATTCGCCGGAAAGGCGAATGCCCGCACCGCGGTCGCCACGGGAAAAGCTGTCGCGCTCCTCGCGCACCATCTGCCGCAGCTCGTTGAGCTGCTCGACGGTAGCGTGCTGCACGGCCAGTTCGGTAATGGCCCGTTCGACCATGCGCCGCGAGAAGAACACCTGGCGAGCCTCTTCCACCGTCGGGCTGGCGACCACCGCGCCGCGGTTCGGCCGCAACAGCACCACGCTTTCGTGGGCCAGGCGCGACAAGGCACGGCGGATGATGGTGCGGCTGACGCCGAAGATCTCGCCCAGCGCTTCCTCGCTCAACTTGGTGCCCGGTGCCAGACGCTGCTCGAGGATCGCCTCGAAAATATGCGCGTAGACGATGTCGTCCTGGGTACCACTGCGGCCAGCCTTGCCGGTACGCGCAGGTTTCTTCAGAGGTTGCAGCTGTTCGTTCATGGGCTCTCGAGGCACGAAGGAAAGTATGGCGCCATTGTACACAGGCTGAGCCGTTTCTGCAGGTGGCCTTTTACCTATATAGCCGTTGTACGACGCATTGCGCACACAAAAGATAAAACAGTATTTGCATTCTTTGTACACAAAAGCATAATCCACCGAGCAACTTCTTGACCCACAAGTCAACAAACAGGTCAGACGTCTGCCTTCCCTCGCGGAGCCGCCAAGTGCATTGCGCAGGCCCCCGGCTCCAGAACAACAAGAAAGACTTGAGGAGTACCCGCTGTGGAAAGCCGCAAATCCGAAGCCCCTACGCTGGATCTCGCTCCACCGCTCGAAACGAGCTGGCTGGAGCGGATTTTCAAACTCAAGCAACACGGCAGCACCGTCAGAACCGAAATGATCGCCGGGGTGACCACCTTCATCACCATGGCCTACATCATCTTTGTCAACCCCAACATCATGGCCGACGCTGGCATCGACCACGGTGCCGCCTTTGTCGCCACCTGCATCGCCGCCGCGCTGGGCTGCCTGTTGATGGGCCTGTACGCCAACTGGCCGGTGGGCCTGGCACCGGGCATGGGGCTTAACGCCTTCTTCACCTACACCGTGGTCGGCACCATGGGCTACAACTGGGAAACGGCACTGGGGGCGGTATTCGTCTCGGGCGTGCTGTTCATGTTCCTGACCTTGTCGAAAGTGCGCGAATGGTTGCTCAACAGCATCCCGGTCAGCCTGCGCCATGCCATGGGGGCCGGCGTCGGATTGTTTCTCGGGCTGATCGGCCTGAAGACGGCAGGCATCATCGTCGACAGCCCGGCCACCCTGATCAAGCTGGGCTCGCTGCATGAGCCGGGGCCGCTGCTGGCGGCCGTGTGCTTCCTGCTGATCGCCATCCTCAGCTACAAGCGGGTATTCGGCGCCATCCTGATCAGCATCATCGGCGTCACCCTGGCCGGCTGGGGCCTGGGCCTGGTGAAATTCGGCGGTGTGATGTCGATGCCGCCGAGCCTGGCACCGACCTGGATGGCCATGGACGTGGCCGGCGTGTTCAACGTCAGCATGATCAGCGTGGTGCTGGCGTTCCTGTTCGTGCACATGTTCGACACCGCTGGCACCCTGATGGGCGTGGCCCAGCGGGCCAACCTGGTGGCGCCGGACGGGCGGATTGAAAACCTGTCGCGGGCGTTGAAGGCGGACAGTGCTTCGAGCGTGTTCGGTGCCGTGGTGGGCGTGCCGCCGGTGACCAGCTATGTGGAAAGTGCTGCGGGTGTAGCGGCGGGCGGTCGTACTGGCCTGACTGCAGTGGTGGTCGGCCTGCTGTTCATCGCCGCGATGTTCTTCGCCCCGCTGGCCGGGATGATTCCAGCCTACGCGACGGCCGGCGCGCTTATTTACGTGGCAATGCTGATGATGGGCAGCATGGCGCACATCCACTGGGACGAAGCCACCGACAGCATTCCGGCGATCGTCACAGTGATCATGATGCCGCTGACCTTCTCGGTCGCCGATGGTATTGCCCTGGGCTTCATCAGCTATGTGGCGTTGAAGGCAGGTACCGGCAAGTACAAGGAAATCTCCGCCAGCCTGTGGGTGCTGTGCGCGATCTTCATTGCCAAGTTCGTGTTCCTCTGACCCTCACCGCACCAGACAAGGGCGCTTCGGCGCCCTTTTGTCCTCCTCGGCGCACCTCATTGACCGCGTCAGGCTGATATTTCTGTCAGGTGCAAGGTGCGCAGGGGCTTGATACAAATGCTACCGAATACGAGTGGAGGCTGGCCCAATGCGAGATTCGACAAAGTCCGCCCGCGCCTATGCACCTTTTGGTCACGCTACGCCCGCCAACAACCTGCTGGGTTTCAATGGCGAAATTCAACACGTCATTAGCGGTCTTTACCCGCTGGGTAACGGCCATCGCATGTACAGCCCGACGCTGCAGAGGTTCCACAGCCCTGACACCCAGGCCCCCTTCAACCGAGGCGGGATAAACCACTATGCCTACTGTGGCAACGACCCGGTCAACTGGCGGGACCCAAGCGGGAAATGGCGACAGCTCGTGAAAACTGCACTGAAGATTGCAGTGGGTGGCGGCGCTGCGGCAGCAGGCAAGATGAACGCAGAGTTTGTCGGCGATGTGTACACGACAGGCAAGCATGCACTGACGCGAGGGCCAGTACCGCAGCACGAGTTCCCCCTGGAACGAACCACCCTCATGCAAAACGCCAATCAGGCTAGACGACCGTTCAACGACTCGGTAAACGGCGTCAACTTCAATCTGGCGACCTGGGGTGATGCCTCGCTGACCGAGCGCCAGGCCCGGTACTACATAGACGGGACCTGGTCGGACCAGAGCAATACCACCCTTTACGGTTACAGCGCTGCAGGCTGGCTCATTGGCTTCGCCAAAACCCGTCAACCCGGCACCTTGACCGGGGCCCTGTTCAATGCTGCGGGCGCGGCCGGCGCAGGCGTCCTGGACCATGTGAGCTACAAGACCGGAAGCATGCTGACACAAGACTTCACGCGACAAACCGCGTCAATCCGACAATAAAAAAAGCCCGCCAGTGTGAGAGCGGGCCAAAGGACCTACGAAGATTCTTCTAGCGACCAACTAGCTTCCACGATAGGTCGAATAGCTGTACGGCGAGATCAGCAGCGGCACGTGGTAGTGCTCCTGCTGCTCGTCGATGCCAAAGCGCAGCACGACAACATCCAGAAACGCCTGGGCCGGCAGTTGCACGCCACGGGCGCGATAGTAGTCGCCAGCACTGAACTGCAGTTGATAAACACCCGTGCGGTAGTCGTCCCCCTGCAGCAGCGGCGCGTCGACGCGGCCATCGCTGTTGGTCAGGGCGGTGTTCACCAGCTCCAGCTGCTGGCCTTCGACACGGTACAGCTCGACCTTGATCGAGCTGCCCGGGCAGCCATGCGCGGCATCCAGTACGTGTGTGGTCAAACGTCCCATTGCTTGTCGCCTCTTGTTCAATCTGTGGGCAAAAAATACACGGCCATCATCACGCCAAAGGGCCTGCGATGTGCGGGAATGCCCCATTAAGACATTCCATCGCAAAATTGTACACAATTTTTTGATCCCTTCTGTCACGACCCAGGTTTCATGCCCATAAACGACCCATCGGTCGCAAATGCAGGCACCTGGCCGACCCCGATGTCATTTGCTGACCAATCAGGCAGGTTTCTTGCACTGTTTTTCCAGGTCGCTGCAAGGCGACAAAAGGGAAGAAATGCGGAAAAACAGGCTTACAAAAGATTTCAGAAGTTGTATACAATCAGCCCATCCGGTGGTGCGACATCCCGACGCGGCCCGCCCACCCCCGCACAAACGCACAAGAAGGAAGACTGCAGTGAGCGCTGACTACCCTCGCGACCTGATCGGTTACGGCAACAACCCTCCTCACCCGCAATGGCCGGGCAACGCTCGCATCGCGCTGTCTTTCGTCCTCAACTACGAGGAAGGTGGCGAACGCAACATCCTGCACGGAGACAAGGAATCCGAAGCATTCCTCTCTGAAATGGTCGCCGCCCAGCCACTGCAGGGCGTGCGCAACATGAGCATGGAATCGCTGTACGAATACGGCAGCCGCGCCGGTGTGTGGCGCCTGCTGAAGCTGTTCAAGGACAGCGGCGTGCCGCTGACCATCTTCGCCGTGGCCATGGCCGCCCAGCGCCACCCCGACGTGATCCGCGCCATGGCCCAGGCCGGCCATGAAATCTGCAGCCACGGCTACCGCTGGATCGACTACCAGTACATGGACGAGGCCCAGGAGCGCGAGCACATGCTCGAAGCCATCCGCATCCTCACCGAAATCACCGGCGAGCGCCCGCTGGGCTGGTACACCGGCCGCACCGGCCCGAACACCCGTCGCCTGGTGATGGAGGAAGGCGGCTTCCTGTACGACAGCGACACCTATGACGACGACCTGCCCTACTGGGAGCCGAACAACCCTACCGGCAAGCCGCACCTGGTGATCCCTTACACCCTGGACACCAACGACATGCGCTTCACCCAGGTACAGGGTTTCAACTGCGGCGAGCAGTTCTTCCAGTACCTGAAGGACGCCTTCGATGTGCTGTACGCCGAAGGTGCCGAGGCACCGAAGATGCTGTCCATCGGCCTGCACTGCCGCCTGGTCGGCCGCCCGGCGCGCCTGGCCGCACTGAAGCGCTTCGTCGATTACGCAAAAAGCCATGACCAGGTCTGGTTCGCCCGTCGCGTGGACATCGCCCGCCACTGGCACGCCACCCACCCGTACAAGAAAGAGAATGCCTGATGACCGCCTTCAACACCCTCAAGCCATCCACCCTGGGCCGTGACGCCTTCGTCAAGGCTTTCGCCGACATCTACGAGCACTCGCCGTGGGTCGCCGAAAGGGCCTATGACCTGGGCCAGCTGGGCGAGCTGGACGAGATCGAGGCGCTGCACCAGCGCATGAGCGACATCCTGCTCAGCGCCAACCACGCCGACCAGCTGGCGCTGATCAACGCTCACCCGGACCTGGCCGGCAAGGCCGCCATCCAGGGCGAGCTGACCGAATCGAGCACCAATGAACAGGCAGGCGCCGGGATCCACCAGTGCACCGCCGAAGAGTTCGCCCGCTTCACCGAACTGAACGATGCCTACAAGGCCAAGTTCCAGTTCCCGTTCATCATGGCGGTCAAGGGCAGCAACCGGCACCAGATCCTCGCCTCCTTCGAAAAACGCATCCACAACGATGCCGATGCCGAATTCAAGGAAGCCCTGGCGCAGATCAACCTGATCGCCCTGTTCCGCCTGTTGCAGCTGTAAGCGACCGCCGAACCTTATTCAGAACACGAACAATAGAAGAGATATCCGCATGCGCACCCTGATGATCGAGCCCCTGACCAAAGAAGCCTTCGCCCCCTTCGGAGACGTGATCGAAACCGACGGCAGCGACCACTTCATGATCAACAACGGCTCGACCATGCGCTTCCACAAGCTCGCCACGGTCGAAACCGCCGAGCCTGAAGACAAGGCGATCATCAGCATCTTCCGCGCCGACGCGCTGGACATGCCGCTGACCGTGCGCATGCTGGAACGCCATCCGCTGGGCAGCCAGGCTTTCATCCCGCTGCTCGGCAACCCCTTTCTGATCGTGGTCGCGCCCGTTGGCGATGCACCTGTATCAGGCTTGGTCCGCGCCTTCCGCAGCAACGGCAGGCAGGGCGTTAATTACCATCGCGGCGTCTGGCACCACCCGGTGCTGACGATCGAAAAGCGGGATGACTTCCTGGTGGTTGATCGCAGTGGTTCCGGCAACAACTGCGACGAGCATTACTTCACCGAGGAACAGATGCTGATCCTCAATCCCCACCAATAAGAAAAGGTCGGTCATTCAAGGGCATTGCCCGAGCGGGTGACCGGCAAGAGGTACATACTGTGGAAGCACACCTTCACGAATGGCTGAACCTGAGCATTCGCTGGGTTCACATGATCACCGGCGTAGCCTGGATCGGTGCATCGTTCTACTTCGTCTGGCTGGAGAACCACCTGAACCGAAGCAACCCGCGCGATGGGTTGTCGGGTGATCTCTGGGCAATTCACGGCGGTGGTATCTACCACCTGGAGAAATACAAGCTCGCCCCCCCGAAAATGCCCGAGAACCTGCACTGGTTCAAATGGGAAGCCTACTTCACCTGGATGTCCGGTATCGCCCTGCTGTGCGTGGTGTTCTACTGGAACCCGGCCCTGTACCTGCTGGCCCCTGGCAGCACCCTTAGCGGTGCCGAAGGCGTGGCCATCGGTATCGGCTCGCTGATCGCCGGCTGGTTCATCTACGACTTCCTGTGCGACTCGCCCCTGGGCAAGAAGCCAGCGCTGCTCGGTGCCGTACTGTTCGTGCTGATCATCGCCGCATGCTGGGGCTTCAGCCTGGTGTTCAGCGGTCGTGGTGCATACCTGCACACCGGCGCAATCATCGGCACCATCATGGTCGGTAACGTGTTCCGCATCATCATGCCGGCCCAGCGCCAGCTGGTGGCGGCTATCGAGAACAACCAGACGCCCGACCCGGTACTGCCGGCCAAGGGCCTGCTGCGCTCGCGCCACAACAACTACTTCACCCTGCCGGTGCTGTTCATCATGATCAGCAACCACTTCCCGAGCACCTACGGTAGCCAGTACAACTGGCTGATCCTGGCCGGTATCGCTGTAGCCGCGGTCCTGATCCGCCACTACTTCAACACCCGCCACGACAGCAACAAGTACGCCTGGACCCTGCCGGTCGGCGCCCTGGCGATGATCTGCCTGGCCTACGTCACCGGTCCGAAACCGATGGCCGTGAGCCCTGAGCAAGCCGCGGCGAAGATCGAGTACCAGCCACTGCCCGCGACCGCAGTAGGTGGCAAGACCGCTGCCGAGCAACGCGCCGAGGACGCCGCCAAGGCTGCCGCAGCGCCTGCCGCGCCGGCTGCAGCCCCTGCCCAGGCCACGGCCCAGGCTGGCGGCGAGAGCTTCGACAAGATCCACAATGTCATCCAGGAACGCTGCACCGTGTGCCACTCGTCGAAGCCGACCAGCCCACTGTTCAGCGCCGCCCCTGCCGGCGTGATGTTCGACACCCCGCAACAGATCCAGGCCCAGGCCGCGCGCATCCAGGCGCAAGCGGTCGCCAGCCAGATCATGCCGCTGGGCAACATCACCCAGATGACCACCGAAGAGCGCAAGCTCGTCGGCGACTGGATCGCCAAAGGCGCCCCGGTCAACTGAAACACAATGGTCGGGATAACACCGCTCCCTGTGGGAGCGGGTTCACCCGCGAAGAGGCCGGCAATCCCGGCCTCGAACTTGAAGATTCACGCAACAAGCAAGCATCGAGCGTTCAGCGTCAGGCGGGAACCCCAGGCTCTCTTCACCGGGAGCCTGCCGCCTGGCGCTGCCGCTTGGATCCGAGAATAAAAACAAAACTCGAGGTGCTGCATGTCCGAGTCACGCAAGGCGTACATCCCAGTTGCGCCGCCGCGCGAGCCCTTGCCCCTGTTCCAACTGATCCTGGTTGGCCTGCAACACGTTCTGCTGATGTACGGCGGCGCGATCGCCGTGCCGTTGATCATCGGCCAGGCCGCCGGGTTGTCCCGTGAAGAAGTCGCTTTCCTGATCAACGCCGACCTGCTGGTCGCCGGCGTCGCTACCATCATCCAGTCATTCGGCATCGGCCCGGTGGGCATCCGCATGCCGGTGATGATGGGTGCCAGTTTCGCTGCCGTCGGCAGCATGGTGGCCATGGCCGGCATGCCCGGCGTGGGCCTGCAGGGGATCTTCGGCGCGACCATCGCCGCCGGGTTCTTCGGCATGCTGATCGCGCCGTTCATGTCCAAGGTCGTACGCTTCTTCCCGCCACTGGTCACCGGCACGGTGATCACCTCGATTGGCCTGTCGCTGTTCCCGGTTGCAGTCAACTGGGCCGGTGGCGGCCACCAGGCAGACACCTTCGGCTCGCCGATCTACCTGCTGGTGGCCGGCCTGGTGCTGGCGGTAATCCTGCTGATCAACCGTTTCATGCGCGGCTTCTGGGTCAACGTGTCGGTGCTGGTGGGCATGGGCCTGGGCTACATCCTGGCCGGTTCCATCGGCATGGTCGACCTGTCGGGCCTGAACGACGCACCGTGGCTGCAAGTGGTGACCCCATTGCACTTCGGCATGCCGACCTTCAGCCTGGCGCCGATCCTGTCCATGTGCCTGGTGGTGGTGATCATCTTCGTCGAGTCCACCGGCATGTTCCTGGCCCTGGGCAAGGTGACCGATCGCGAAGTGACCCCCGGGATGCTGCGTCGCGGCCTGCTGTGCGATGCCGGTGCGTCGTTCATCGCCGGCTTCTTCAACACCTTCACCCACTCCTCCTTCGCCCAGAACATCGGCCTGGTGCAGATGACCGGGGTGCGCTGCCGCTACGTCACCATCGTGGCCGGTGCGCTGCTGATCCTGCTCAGCCTGCTGCCCAAGGCGGCCTTCCTGATTGCCTCGATCCCGCCTGCGGTACTGGGCGGCGCGTCCATCGCCATGTTCGGCATGGTCACCGCCACCGGGATCAAGATTCTCCAGGAGGCGGACATCGGCGACCGTCGCAACCAGCTGCTGGTTGCGGTGAGCGTCGGCTTCGGGCTGATCCCCGTGGTGCGACCGGAGTTCTTCGCCCAGATGCCCCAGTGGATGGAACCCATCACCCACAGTGGCATCGCCATGGCCACGGTCAGTGCCCTGGTGTTGAACGTACTGTTCAACATCCTCGGTGGCGCCGACCGCGCGGTGCACAACGAAGTCTGTCACCAGCATTGAGCAAAGGGGGCGGCGCGCTGTCGCCCCCGCCTTGACCTCGCCGTAAATGCTTCACCGTCGGCCCGCCGGAATGGGCCGTCCGGGGCGCCTGCGCGCCAAATAAATCCAACAAAAACAATAAGTCCGGGAACCACAACATGAAACGCATCACCTCGTCCCTCTTGCTGGGCAGCAGCCTGCTGGCCACCCTCCCCGCCCATGCTGGCGAATGGCTGCAGTGGCATGGCGAAAGCCTGACCTACCTGTACGGCAAGGACTTCAAGGTCAACCCACGCATCCAGCAGACGGTAACCTTCGAGCACGCCAACAAATGGAAGTACGGCGACACCTTCATGTTCGTCGACAAGGTCTTCTACAACGGCAAGCCCGACCCGGGCAAAGGCGTGACCAGCTACTACGGCGAGTTCAGCCCACGCCTGTCGTTCGGCAAGATCTTCGACCAAAAGCTGGCATTCGGCCCGATCAAGGATGTGCTGCTGGCCATGACCTACGAGCGTGGCGAGGGCGACAACGAGGCCTACCTGATCGGCCCCGGCTTCGACCTGGATATCCCCGGCTTCAACTACTTCACTCTCAATTTCTACCTGCGTAACACCGAAGGTAGCCGCCCCGGTGACAACGTCTGGCAGATCACCCCGGCCTTCTCGTACACCATCCCGGTGGGCAAATCCGACATTCTGATCGACGGTTACATGGACTGGGTGGTCGACAACGACCAGACCCGCCGTGGCACCTACCACGCCAACCTGCAGTTCAACCCACAGGTCAAGTACGACCTGGGCAAAGCCCTGAACCTTGGCGCCAAGCAGCTGTACGTGGGCATCGAATACAGCTACTGGAAGGACAAGTACGGCATCGACAGCCAAGGCAACATCGACAGTAACCAGAGCGTCACCAGTGCCCTGATCAAGGTGCACTTCTAAAAAACTGACCAAACGCACAAGTTTGTTCCACTCTGCTCCAGGACGGAGCACTTGAGGCAAGGCGCGCAAGCCAGTAATCTGCGCGCCCCCTCGATCAGGGCAGGAGGGATTCTGCCTGCGTTTACTGACCGCTCAGTCAATGAATACGGGCGGTTGGCCAACGTGTTGCCAGCCTGAAAGACCCTTTTCATCCGTTCAGAACGAAGTCGAGCAGGAAGGTTTTGCCAGCCCAGGAAAGTTGGCTCAACCCTTGCCAAACAGCTGTGGCCCATCGAAAAAAGCTGACTCGAAAGACAAAAAAGCGCCAAAACAAACGCTGACAATAGACCAATCAAGGGAGCGACACTCGCAATGCGTACCATCAACAGCCTGATCCTCGCCGGCGGCCTGCTGGCCTGTGGCACCACCTTCGGCGGCGACCTGCTGCAATGGCAGAACAACAGCCTGACCTACCTGTGGGGCAAGAACTTCAAGGTCAACCCGTCGATCCAGCAAACCGTCACCTTCGAGCACGCCGATGGCTGGAAGTACGGCGATAACTTCATCTTTGTCGACAAGATCTTCTACCAGGGCCAGAAAGATGAGGGCAATGGCCCGAACACCTACTACGGCGAAATCAGCCCGCGCCTGTCGTTCGGCAAGATCTTCGACCAGAAGCTGGCGTTCGGCCCGGTCAAGGACGTGCTGCTGGCGATGACCTACGAGTTCGGCGAAGGTGATACCGAGTCGTACCTGATCGGCCCTGGCTTCGACCTGGACATCCCTGGCTTCGACTACTTCCAGCTGAACTTCTACAACCGCACCACCGACGGCAGCCGCGCCGGCGACAACGTGTGGCAGATCACCCCGGTGTGGTCGTACACCATTCCGGTCGGTTCGTCCGACGTGCTGATCGACGGTTTCATGGACTGGGTGGTCGACAACGACGAGAACCGCCGCGGTACCTACCAGGCCAACCTGCACTTCAACCCGCAGATCAAGTATGACCTGGGCAAGGCCTTGCACCTGGGCGAGAAGCAGCTGTATGTGGGTGTGGAGTACGACTACTGGAAGAACAAGTACGGCATCAAGGACAGCGATGCCTTCACCACCGACCAGAACACCATGAGTTTCCTGGTAAAAGTGCACTTCTGATGTGCTGAATCGTGACAGCGCGAGGTTATCCACGCGCTGTCACGCCCATCCTTGTAAGAACTCTCCTACAACTTATTAAGATTAATCTTACGTCCTCCATGACTTGTCTTGAAAGTCAAAGCAAGTACACACGGCAACAGCACGCCAAACAGCAAAAGCCCCGACTCCACCTGCCAGTGTTCAAGCACGCGCAAGATATCCAGCACCAGCATGATGCTGCCGATCGCCAATATCAGGCCGAACATTGCGCAGCACTTGTACAATGCCGGCGCCCCCGTCCCGCGCAACAGCAACCACAGGCCTACGGCACCCCAGGCCAAGGCCGTGCACAGGTACAGCGCCAGGTGGTAGACATCGTAAGTCAATACTTTTCCAAACATGATTTCACCTCCCGACCTGTAGAAAAATCAAAGCACTGACTATAAGTCCTAAATTCCGTTCAGCCCCTGCTATTTCTTGACGATTTTTTTGCACATCGCCAATTAAGATGCTTGTCTTCTGCACTCAAAAAAGAAAACAGGCCCACTTAATGCGTACCTCCCTCTCCGCCCCTTGGCGGTATCTTCTGTTAGTTTGCTCACTATGGTTTGGTATCTTCGCGCTGACCCGCCTGGTATTGCTGGTCACCCACCTGGATGAAGTACATGGCGACTACTTCTTGTTATTCGTCAGTGGTGCCGTGTACGACCTGACCTTCCTCACCTACGCCGCCCTGCCTTTGGGGCTGTACCTGGCACTTTGCCCGGCCGCGCTGTGGCGCACGGGCCTGCATCGCCGGCTGATGGGCGGCGTGCTGATCGTCAGCCTGTTCGTGATGCTGTTCGTCGCAGTGGCCGAGTGGCTGTTCTGGGACGAGTTCGGGGTACGCTTCAATTTCATCGCCGTCGACTACCTGGTGTATTCCAAGGAAGTGCTGGACAACATCCGCGAGTCCTACCCGCTGCCTACCCTGCTGGGCAGCATCGCCGTAGTTGCCGTGCTGCTCGCGCTGATCCTGCGCAAACCGCTGGCCCAGGCCCTCGCCGCGCCCGGCGCCAACCTGCGCCAGCGCCTGGGCGGTATTGCGCTACTGGCAGTGCTGGGCGGGCCGAGCATGCTGCTGGTCGACCAGCAGTTCCCCCGCGGCCAAGGCGGCAATGCCTACCAGCGCGAACTGGCGAGCAACGGCCCCTACCAGTTCTTTGCCGCGTTCCGTAACAACGAACTCAACTACACCCAGTTCTACGCCAGCCTCGACGCCAGCGAAGTCGGCGCGCACATGCACCAGGAACTGGCCGAGCCCAACGCGCAGTTCAAAGCCAGCGAGCACGAGGACATTCGCCGCCAAATCAGTGCCAGCGGCGAGCCACGCAAGCCGAACATCATCCTGGTCACCATCGAGAGCTTCAGCGCCAAGTACATGGGCAGCAACGGCGACCCGCGCAACCTTACACCCAACCTGGACGTGCTACGCCAGCACAGCCTGTACTTCAACAACTTCTACGCCACCGGGACCCGTACCGACCGTGGCCTGGAAGCCATTACCCTGTCGATTCCGCCCACCCCGGGCCGCTCGATCGTCAAGCGCATCGGCCGTGAAAGCGGCTATGGCAGCCTCGGTCAGCAGTTGAAGGCTGTTGGTTATGACACCGTATTCGTCTATGGCGGGCGCGGCTACTTCGACAACATGAACGCCTTCTTCAGCGGCAACGGTTATCGCATCGTCGACCAGAGCAGCGTCGACGAGAGCGAGATCAGCTTCAAGAACGCCTGGGGCATGGCCGACGAAGACCTGTACCGGCAGACGCTGAAACTGGCCGATGCCGACCATGCCAGGCAGCAGCCGTTCTTCCTGCAGCTGATGACCACCTCCAACCACCGTCCCTACACCTACCCGGACGGCCGCATCGACATTCCGTCGGGCGATGGCCGCGAAGGCGCGGTGAAATACACCGACCATGCCATTGCGCAGTTCCTGCAGGAAGCCAAGGGCAAGCCATGGTTCGACAACACGCTGTTCGTGTTCGTCGCCGACCACACCGCTGGCAGCGCCGGCGTGGAAGACCTGCCGGTCAGCAATTACCAGATCCCGTTGTGGATTTACGCACCCAAGCTGATCACCCCGCGCGAAGACGCACAGCTGGCCAGCCAGATCGACCTGGCACCAACCCTGCTCGGCCTGCTCAACCTGAGCTACACCTCGACCTTCTTCGGCCGTGACCTGCTGCGCGAAGAGCAGCTGCCGCCACGCGTGCTGATCGGCAACTACCAGCACCTGGGGCTGTTCGACGGCAAGGACCTGGCAATCCTCAGCCCACGCGGCGGCATGCGTGTGCACCAGGATGCCTTGGGCAACAGCCGGGAAACGACAGTGGACAGTGACAACCCGCTGGTACGCCGGGCAATTGCCTACTACCAGAGTGCTGCCAACGACTTCAGCAAGGGCCTGCTGGCGTGGAAGCCGCAGGAGCAAGGTGCGGTGGCCGAACAGTAAACCAACTCGGTGGATGGCACCGGCCTCGCCGGTGTTCGCGGCGGTTCGACGCATCGACTTGCCCGCTCCCACAGGCTTGGCGCCGACCTCAAGAAATGCGCCCCCCTGTGGGAGCGGGTTTACCCGCGAACCGGGGCAACGCCCCGGCCATGCAACTCAGGTGGCCGGCCGAACCAACCGCCACAGCTTCCCGACCACCGCCACCACCGCCAGCACCACCGCACCGGCCACAACCCCGACACCGCCGTTGAGCAGCGCCACGGTCAATGCCCCGCCACGCCCTTCGCTGAACGCCTCGATGGCATGATGCAGCGGCTCGATGCCATGTACCAGAATCCCGCCACCGACCAGAAACATGGCCGCCGTGCCGATCACCGACAGGCTCTTCATCATGTATGGCGCGGTCCGCAGGATGCCGTTACCGACCGCCTGGGCCAGGCGCGACGCCTTCCGGGTCAGCCACAACCCCAGGTCATCGAGCTTGACGATGCCACCCACCAGCCCGTATACGCCGATGGTCATGACAATGGCGATCCCGGACAGCACGATGATCTGCTGGCTCAACGGTGAGTCAGCGACAATGCCCAAGGTAATGGCGATGATTTCCGCCGACAGGATGAAGTCGGTACGCACCGCACCCTTGATCTTGGTTTTCTCGAATGCCACCAGGTCGACATTGGCATCGGCCACTGCCTCCTTGAGCGCTGCATGTTCGGCGTCATCCTCGGCCTTGCTATGCAAGAACTTGTGCGCCAGCTTCTCGAAGCCCTCGAAGCACAGGTAGGCACCGCCCAGCATCAACAGCGGCGTCACCGCCCAGGGGATGAACGCACTGATCAGCAGCGCCGCCGGCACCAGGATGGCCTTGTTCACCATCGAGCCCTTGGCTACCGCCCACACCACCGGGATCTCGCGTTCGGCACGTACCCCGGTGACCTGCTGGGCGTTCAGCGCCAGGTCATCGCCGAGCACGCCTGCGGTCTTTTTCGCCGCCACCTTGGTCATCACCGAGACGTCATCGAGCACCGTGGCAATGTCGTCGATCAGTACCAGTAGACTGCTTCCTGCCATGTTTGCCTGCATCCAGAAGAATAAGTGCCCAGGATTCTAGCCCAAAGCCGCTGCCTTGAGCGCCCGTCAAGCCCGGTGCTACCATGCCCGATCCCTCTTAGAGGTGGCCAGACACGAGGAAGATCCCTGACCATGAGCACCATTCGCGAGCGCAACAAGGAACTGATCCTGCGCGCGGCCAGCGAGGAATTCGCCGACAAGGGCTTCGCCGCCACCAAGACCAGCGATATCGCGGCCAAGGCCGGCCTGCCCAAGCCGAACGTGTATTACTACTTCAAATCCAAGGACAACCTCTACCGCGAGGTCCTGGAAAGTATCATCGCACCGATCATGCAGGCGTCGACCCCGTTCAATGCCGACGGCGACCCGAAAGAAGTGCTGAGTGCGTACATTCGCTCGAAGATCCGCATTTCCCGCGACCTGCCGCATGCGTCCAAGGTGTTCGCCAGCGAGATCATGCACGGCGCCCCGCACCTGTCGCCGAACCAGGTGGCGCAGCTGAACGAGCAGGCGCGGCATAACATCGAGTGCATCCAGCGCTGGATCGACCGCGGGCAGATCGCCCATGTGGACGCGCATCACCTGATGTTCAGCATCTGGGCAGCGACCCAGACCTATGCCGATTTCGACTGGCAGATTTCCGCGGTGACCGGCAAGGCCAAGCTGGCCGACAGCGATTATGACGCGGCAGCCGAGACCATCATCCGCATGGTGCTCAAGGGCTGTGAGCCCGAGGTAGCCTGAGCCCCGGCGCTGGCTTCCTCGCGGGTGAACCCGCTCCCACAGGGACACCACGAGCTTCAAGCCTGTGATGATCCTGTGGGAGCGGGTTCACCCGCGAATAGGCCGGAACAGGCAATAGAGACTCAGGCTGCTACACCCGCATCCGCCTTCAACCCCACCTCCTCGATCGCACTGATCGCGCACTGCTCGTCGATATCCGACGTATCGCCGCTGATCCCCACCGCACCCAGCACCTTGCCATCCTGATCACGCACCAGCACGCCACCCGGTGCCGGCACCACCGGCCGCTCGCCCAGCCCGTTCAGCGCGGCAAAAAACGCCGGCCGTTGCTGCGCGTCCAGCGCCAGCAAGCGCGAGCCCTTGCCCAGGGCAATCGCCCCCCAGGCCTTGCCGGTGGCTACCTCCGGCCGGATCAGGCTGGCGCCATCCTCGCGTTGCAGCGCCAGCAAGTGGCCACCGGCATCCAGCACCGCCACGGTCAGTGGCGCGGCGTTGATCTTGCGGCCCGCCGCCAGCGCGGCATTCACCAGGCTGACCGCGACTTTCAGGTTCAAAGCGTTCATGAAAAGGTCCTCTTCTTGTTGTGAGAAGCCCTGAGGGCAGTTGAAAACCGATAGAGCAAATAGAACACAACGAAAGATGTTTTTGTATACAATATTTTGAAACGATCGTATGCGATGACGCAAACCTCCGTTTTCATGGGCGCTCGAACGAAAGCGACATCCGCCGACGAAAACCCGTTGACCTGAGCGGCCAGCCGTGAATACACTCTGGCACAAAGCAAGTTGTATACAATTACAAAATCGATGAGGCACAAACCATGAGCAAAATGAGAGCAATCGATGCAGCCGTTCTGGTCATGCGCCGTGAAGGTGTAGATACCGCGTTCGGCATCCCGGGGGCTGCCATCAACCCGTTGTACTCGGCCCTGAAGAAAGTCGGTGGCATCGATCACGTCCTCGCTCGTCACGTCGAAGGCGCCTCGCACATGGCTGAGGGTTACACCCGTGCCAACCCGGGCAACATCGGCGTGTGCATCGGCACCTCCGGCCCAGCCGGCACCGACATGGTCACCGGCCTGTACAGTGCCTCCGCCGACTCCATCCCGATTCTCTGCATCACCGGCCAGGCTCCACGTGCCCGCCTGCACAAGGAAGACTTCCAGGCCGTCGACATCACCAACATCGTCAAGCCGGTCACCAAGTGGGCCACTACCGTTCTGGAGCCAGGCCAGGTGCCTTACGCCTTCCAGAAGGCCTTCCATGAAATGCGCACCGGCCGCCCAGGCCCGGTACTGATCGACCTGCCGTTCGACGTGCAGATGGCCGAAATCGAGTTCGACATCGACGCCTACGAACCGCTGCCAGTGCACAAGCCGTCCGCCACCCGCGTACAGGCCGAGAAAGCCCTGACCCTGCTCAATGACGCCGAGCGCCCACTGCTGGTTGCCGGTGGCGGCATCATCAACGCCGACGCCAGCGACAAGCTGGTCGAGTTCGCCGAACTGACCGGCGTACCGGTAATCCCGACCCTGATGGGCTGGGGCACCATCCCGGACGACCACGCACAGATGGTCGGCATGGTCGGCCTGCAGACTTCGCACCGCTACGGCAACGCCACCCTGCTGAAATCCGACCTGGTGTTCGGTATCGGCAACCGCTGGGCCAACCGCCACACCGGCTCGGTCGACGTCTACACCGAAGGCCGCAAGTTCGTGCACGTGGACATCGAACCGACCCAGATCGGCCGTGTGTTCACCCCGGACCTGGGTATCGTTTCCGACGCCGGCAAGGCACTGGACGTGTTCCTCGAAGTGGCCCGCGAGTGGAAAGCCGCCGGCAAGCTGAAGTGCCGCAAGGCCTGGCTGGAAGACTGCCAGCAGCGCAAGGCCAGCCTGCAGCGCAAGACCCACTTCGACAACGTGCCGGTCAAGCCGCAGCGCGTGTACGAAGAGATGAACCAGGTATTCGGCAAGGACACCTGCTACGTCAGCACCATCGGCCTGTCGCAGATCGCCGGCGCGCAGTTCCTGCACGTGTACAAGCCACGCCACTGGATCAACTGCGGCCAGGCCGGCCCGCTGGGCTGGACCATCCCTGCCGCCCTGGGCGTGGTGAAAGCCGATCCGAAGCGCAAGGTGGTCGCGCTGTCGGGTGACTACGACTTCCAGTTCATGATCGAGGAGCTGGCGGTGGGTGCGCAGTTCAACCTGCCTTACGTGCACGTACTGGTGAACAACGCCTACCTGGGCCTGATCCGCCAGGCGCAACGTGGCTTCGACATGGATTACTGTGTACAACTGGCGTTCGAGAACATCAACTCGACCGACGCCGCCACCTACGGTGTCGACCACGTTGCCGTGGTCGAAGGCCTGGGCTGCAAGGCCATCCGCGTGTTC
Source organism: Pseudomonas sp. SF2 (assembly GCF_036858055.1). Classification (NCBI taxonomy): domain Bacteria; kingdom Pseudomonadati; phylum Pseudomonadota; class Gammaproteobacteria; order Pseudomonadales; family Pseudomonadaceae; genus Pseudomonas; species Pseudomonas sp. SF2. The sequence goes on from NZ_JAMBDI010000005.1 coordinate 210,732, forward strand.
GAGCCGGCCGAGATCGCCCCTGCCCTGCTCAAGGCCCAGAAGATGGCCGAAGAGTTCCGCGTGCCGGTGGTGGTCGAAGTGATTCTCGAACGTGTGACCAACATTTCCATGGGCACCGAGATCAACGCGGTCAACGAGTTCGAAGACCTGGCCCTGGTCGGCAACGACGCGCCAACCGCCATCTCGCTACTGGACTGATCGCCTGACGCCCCCAGGCACGTCCTGGGGGCCTTCATCGCAAGGAGACAACTCATGCCTCGCTTCGCTGCCAACCTGTCCATGCTGTTCACCGAACAGGACTTCCTGGCCCGCTTCAAGGCTGCCGCCGATGCTGGTTTCAGCGGCGTCGAATACCTCTTCCCGTACGATTTCAGCGCAGCCGAAATCAAGCAGCAGCTGGACGCCAACGGCCTGACCCAAGTGCTGTTCAACCTGCCGGCGGGCGATTGGTCGAAGGGTGAGCGCGGTATCACCTGCCACCCTGACCGCGTCGAAGAATTCCGCGCCGGGGTCGACAAGGCCATCGAATACGCCAAGGTACTGGGCAACACCCAGGTCAACGCCCTGGCCGGCATTCGCCCACAAGGCCCGGACTGCGCCACCGTGCGCAAGACCTTCGTGGAAAACCTGCGCTACGCCGCCGACAAGCTCAAAGCCGCCGGGATCCGCCTGGTCATGGAAATGATCAACACCCGCGACATCCCCGGCTTCTACCTGAACACCACCAAACAGGCCCTGGAAATCCAGGCAGAAGTGGGCAGCGACAACTTGTTCCTGCAGTACGACATCTACCACATGCAGATCATGGAAGGTGACCTGGCTCGCACCATGGAAGCCACCCTGAAACTGATCAATCACATCCAGCTGGCCGACAACCCCGGCCGCAACGAGCCAGGCACCGGCGAAATCAACTACCGCTTCCTGTTCGAGCACCTGGACCGCATCGGCTACCAGGGCTGGGTGGGCGCGGAGTACAAGCCGCTGACCACCACCGAAGCGGGCCTGGGCTGGCTGAAGACGCACAATGCAATCTGAAGGCTAAGCACAGCCCTCTGCGAGACGCAGGACACTGTGGGAGCGGGTTCACCCGCGAACACCGGCGAAGCCGGTGCCATCCACCGCGTTGCCTGCTTCGCGGGTGAACCCGCTCCCACAGGGGGCCCGTGCAGCCTGCCCCATTGAGATTCAACAAATACAACGAGGTAATCTCTCATGGCTAAAATCGGTTTCATCGGCACCGGCATCATGGGCAAGCCCATGGCTCAGAACCTGCAGAAAGCAGGTCACAGCATCTTCGTTTCCACTCACCACGACGCTGCCCCGGTCGACCTGATCGCCGCCGGTGCCGTGGCCCTGGCCAACCCGAAAGAAGTTGCCCAGGAAGCCGAGTTCATCATCGTCATGGTCCCCGACACCCCACAGGTCGAGAGCGTCCTGTTCGGTGACAACGGCGTGGCCGAAGGCGTGGGTCCGAACAAGGTGGTGATCGACATGAGCTCGATCTCCCCTACCGCTACCAAAGCCTTTGCCGAGAAAATCAAGGCTACCGGCGCTGCCTACCTGGACGCCCCGGTGTCCGGCGGCGAAGTCGGCGCCAAGGCTGCGACCCTGAGCATCATGGTCGGTGGCTGCCCGAAAGCCTTCGAGCGCACCCTGCCGCTGTTCGAAGCCATGGGCAAGAACATCACCCGCGTCGGTGGCAATGGCGACGGCCAGACCGCCAAGGTGGCCAACCAGATCATCGTTGCCCTGAACATCCAGGCCGTTGCCGAAGCCCTGCTGTTCGCCGCCAGGAACGGCGCCGACCCGGCCAAGGTACGTGAAGCACTGATGGGCGGCTTCGCCTCGTCGAAAATCCTTGAAGTGCACGCCGAGCGCATGATCAAGGGCACCTTCGACCCAGGGTTCCGCATCAACCTGCACCAGAAGGACCTGAACCTGGCCCTGCAAGGTGCCAAGGAACTGGGCATCAACCTGCCCAACACCTCCAATGCCCAGCAAGTGTTCAACACCTGCCAGGCCCTGGGTGGCGGCAACTGGGACCACTCGGCGCTGATCAAAGGCCTGGAGCACATGGCCAACTTCTCGATCCGCGACGACAAGTAAGTAATTTTTAGCCTTCACCGGCCTCTTCGCGGGTGAACCCGCTCCCACAGGTTTTACGCCGTCTTCAGCCTCTGTGAGGCCCCTGTGGGAGCGGGTTTACCCGCGAAGAAGCCAACACCTTTGAACCTGCGACCACAGGTTCAAAGGTGGTACCGAGCAACACCCGCCCCTGGTTCGGCCTGCACGGAGGCAGTTCCAGGGGCGTTTTTGATTCTGCAGAACAACAATAATTGGGAGCCTGCCATGTCGGTCGATCCGCAAAAAATTCTCCGCGAGCTGTTCGACACAGCCATCGCCGCCGCCCACCCCCGTCAAGTCCTCGAACCCTACCTGCCCGCCGACCGCAGCGGCCGGGTCATCGTCATCGGCGCCGGCAAGGCCGCAGCCGCCATGGCCGAAGTGGTCGAGAAAAACTGGCAGGGCGAAGTCTCTGGCCTGGTCGTAACCCGTTACGGCCATGGCGCCAACTGCCAGAAGATCGAGGTGGTCGAAGCCGCCCACCCGGTCCCCGACGCCGCCGGCCTGGCCGTGGCCAAGCGCGTGCTGGAACTGGTCAGCAACCTCAGTGAAGACGACCGCGTCATCTTCCTGCTGTCCGGCGGTGGCTCGGCGCTGCTGGCCCTGCCCGCCGAAGGCCTGACCCTGGCCGACAAGCAGCAGATCAACAAGGCGCTGCTGAAATCCGGCGCCACCATCGGCGAGATGAATTGCGTGCGCAAGCACCTCTCGGCGATCAAGGGCGGCCGCCTGGCCAAGGCCTGCTGGCCGGCCACGGTGTACACCTATGCCATTTCCGATGTGCCGGGCGACCTCGCCACGGTGATCGCATCCGGCCCTACCGTGGCCGACCCGAGCACCTCGGCCGATGCCCTGGCCATCCTCAAGCGCTACAACATCGAAGCGCCCAAGGCCGTTATCGACTGGCTCAACAACCCAGCCTCGGAAACCGTCAAGGCCGACGACCCGGCACTGGCCCGCAGCCACTTCCAGCTGATCGCCAAACCTCAGCAATCGCTTGAAGCCGCCGCAGTCAAAGCCCGCCAGGCCGGGTTCAGCCCACTGATCCTCGGCGACCTGGAAGGCGAATCGCGCGAAGTGGCCAAAGTGCACGCCGGTATCGCCCGGCAGATCGTCCAGCACGGCCAGCCGCTGAAAGCGCCCTGCGTGATCCTGTCTGGCGGCGAAACCACCGTGACCGTGCGCGGCAACGGCCGTGGCGGGCGCAACGCCGAGTTCCTGCTCAGCCTCACCGAAAGCCTCAAGGGCCTGCCGGGCGTGTACGCCCTGGCCGGTGACACCGACGGCATCGATGGCTCGGAAGAAAACGCCGGCGCCTTCATGACCCCGGCCAGCTACGCCCGCGCCGAAGCCCTGGGCCTGTCGGCCAGCGACGAGCTGGACAACAACAACGGCTACGGCTACTTCGCCGCGCTGGATGCGCTGATCGTCACCGAGCCGACCCGCACCAACGTCAACGACTTCCGCGCCATCCTGATCCTCGAGACTGCCCAATCATGACGCCTGATAAAAAAGTCAAAATCCTCGCCACCCTTGGCCCTGCGATCAAAGGCATCGACGACATCCGCCAACTGGTCGAAGCCGGGGTGAACATCTTCCGCCTCAACTTCAGCCATGGCGAGCATGCCGACCATGCCCTGCGCTACCAGTGGATCCGCGAAGTCGAGCAGCAGCTGAACTACCCGCTGGGCATCCTCATGGACCTGCAGGGGCCGAAGCTGCGCGTCGGCCGCTTTGCCGACGGCAAGGTGCAGCTGCAACGCGGCCAGGCCCTGCGCCTGGATCTGGACAAGGCCCCGGGCGACAGCCGCCGGGTCAACCTGCCGCACCCTGAGATCATCGCCGCCCTCGAGCCGGGCATGGACCTGCTGCTGGACGACGGCAAGCTGCGCCTGCGCGTCACCGCCAAGCACAGCGACGCGATCGACACCGAAGTACTCAACGGTGGCGAGCTGTCCGACCGCAAGGGCGTCAACGTACCGCAAGCGGTGCTCGACCTCTCCCCGCTCACCGAAAAGGACCGCCGCGACCTGGCCTTCGGCCTGGAGCTGGGCGTGGACTGGGTGGCCCTGTCGTTCGTGCAGCGCCCTGAAGACATTGTTGAAGCACGCCAGCTGATCGGTGACCGTGCCTACCTGATGGCCAAGATCGAGAAGCCATCGGCGGTGGAGCAACTGCAAGCCATCGCGGAACTTGCGGATGCGATCATGGTGGCCCGTGGCGACCTGGGCGTGGAAGTGCCGGCTGAAAGCGTGCCGCAGATCCAGAAACGCATCATCGGCACTTGCCGCCAGCTGGGCAAACCGGTGGTGGTGGCCACGCAGATGCTCGAATCCATGCGCTTCTCGCCGGCGCCGACCCGCGCCGAAGTCACCGACGTGGCCAACGCCGTGGCCGAAGGTGCCGATGCGGTGATGCTGTCGGCCGAGACCGCCTCGGGTGACTACCCGCTGGAAGCCGTGCAGATGATGAGCAAGATCATCCGCCAGGTGGAGAACGGCCCGGACTACCAGGCCCAGCTCGATGTTGGCCGGCCAAAGGCCGAGGCCACCGTGTCGGACGCCATCAGCTGCGCCATCCGCCGTATCAGCGGAATCCTGCCGGTGGCGGTGCTGGTCAACTACAGCGAGTCGGGCGCCTCGACCCTGCGCGCGGCACGCGAGCGGCCACGGGCACCGATCCTCAACCTGACGCCGAACCTGGCCACCGCGCGCCGCCTGAGCGTGGCGTGGGGCGTGCACTCGGTGGTCAACGACCGCCTGCGCCAGGTGGACGAGGTGGTTTCCACCGCGCTGGAGATTGCCCAGGCACAAGGTATGGCCAGCCGCGGCGACACCCTGCTGATCACCGCCGGTGTGCCTTTCGGCAAGCCAGGTTCGACTAACACGCTGCGGATCGAGACCTTGATCTAAATCACCGCATCTCGCCTGTGGGAGCGGGCGTGCCCGCGAAGAGGCCAGCAGGGACAACGATGTTGCCTGAGCTGACGCATTCGCGGGCACGCCCGCTTCCACAGGGTAGGTGGTGTAGCACCCAACTGCGGAAAACCCGAGGCCCAAAGAGGCCCACCGCGCCCCATCAACCTCACTGACTGCCCCGATGTACACCAAAAATTTCGTCAACCCGTGCCCCGACTGGGCCACGGCGTTACTCAACGGCTTCAGCCAGGTGCTGCTGCTGCGTAATCCCCTGTGCGGCCTGTGCTGCCTGCTGGCCATCCTGCTGACCGCGCCCAACCTGGTCGGCGGCGCCCTGCTCGGCGCCCTGGCCGGCCTGCTCACCGCCCAGGCACGCGGCTACGACCGTGCCGACCGCCAGGCCGGGCTGTACTGCTACAACGGCGTGCTGATCGGCATCCTGATCAGCGCCGTGCTGCCCTGGTCGGCCATCCTGCCGCCACTGATCATCGCCGCCGGCGGCCTGTCCAGCATCATCACCCACCAGTGGCGCAAGCGCGGCGGCAAACTGCTGGTCGCCTACACCGCACCCTTCGTGCTGCTGGGCTGGGCCACCCTGCTGATCGCCAGCCCCTCGCCCAGCGGCTTCGTCGAAGCCGACCCGCTGTATGCCCTGGCGCGTGGCGTGGGCCAGATCTTCCTGCTCGACCAGCCCCTGGCCGGTTTGCTGATCATCGGCGGCATGTTCATCGCCAACCCCTATGCCGCAATGTGGGCAGTGATCGGTTCGGCCATCGGCGGCGGCGTGGCACTGCTTGCCGACCAGACGCAAGCTGCCTGGCTGGGCCTGTATGGCTTCAACGCAGCACTGGCGGCGCTGGCGTTCAGCAGGCAAGGTGAAAAGCCGTGGCTGACGCTGCTGGCCATCGCCCTGGCCCTGCTGCTGCAACCGCTGTTCAAGCTGCTACCGGTGCCCGGCCTGACCGCGCCCTTCGTCGCCGCCTGCTGGCTGATGCACTTGGGCTGCCACCTCAAACCGTTTGGCGAACGACGCAATAGCAAAGGCATCCCCAACTGAACATTATGCTGGCTGCTAGCTAAGAGGTGGTGTCCCGGGGCGCCCCTTGCGGATGGCAGCTGCCAGCCCAGGCATGGTCAGGTCTTGTTTCGAGTAATCAGTCATGCCTGAGCTGTTAATGAAAATCACGTTGGAGCCAGGTTTCACTTGGCCATTTTTCCGTAGTGCTATGTGAGTGGGATTGACGTCCAGCAGAGTGAATCCCTGATTGATTAATTCTTCGGTGGGTACCAATGGTTTCGTACCAACATCGTCAGCAAGAACAAAATTCTCACTGATGAACAGGCTTCGATCCTTATCTACATAGAATTGTCCACTGAGCTCTGCATCCGGATCCGGACGATCCCAAGTAATCCCATTCACCGACTTTGCCCTAAACGGCTGGATGCGTTTGCCTTCAGGGGCTGCCGGGTTATAGGAGAAACCCTGAACTCGAAACTTCGTGTTGTTGATTTTTTTAAAAACCGGTTCGAAAGCCGTCCAGTTCTTGGCAAATCGGTTGCTACCTTTGGGATCAATGAAATTGACCGGATCGCCTCCACAATATGCATAAGCATTTACCCCTCCGGCCTTGAAAGGGCTCAATACATCCGGACTGCAGAAACGCATCAGAACCGGGCTGTATATTCGATTCCCGTTCCCTAGCAGATACCCCTGCACTACGCAATCCAGTAACTGCCCGTTGTAACCCAGTCGATGACCACGTATGCCTTTACCCAAGTAGCCATAGACTGAATAGGCTGATGACTTGATTGTCCTTTGGGCCGAGCCGGTCCTATCATTCATTCCCTTCTCCAAAAGCGGCGCCACCTATACGCTTATGCTGTATCGCAGGGCAGATAAACGAAACTGGCATTTCTACCAGGTTGGCTCCGATCTTCGTTACGTTGCTAGCCTAGGCAAAGACCTTCTAGGCTTGACTTTCACGCCACCGGAATCTTCTTCACATGCCCACCCCGCAATCCCTGCGCGAACGCCTCTACATCATGGTCTTCCAGACCGACACCGTAGCCGGCCGCCGCTTCGACAAGATCCTCCTGCTGATCATCCTGGCCAGCCTGGTCACCGTCATCCTCGACAGCATCGACGAAGTGCATCAGGGCTATGCCGGCCTGCTGGCCGGCATCGAGTGGGGCTTTACCGCTATCTTCCTGGCCGAGTACCTCACCCGCCTGTACTGCTCGCCCAAACCGCTGCGCTATGCCTTCAGCTTTTATGGCCTGGTGGATTTGCTGGCGATCCTGCCGGGGATCATCGCGCTGTACTACAGCGACGCCCAGTACCTGCTGATCATCCGCGTGATACGGATGCTGCGGATTTTCCGTGTGCTCAAGCTCAGCCCGTACCTCAAGCAGGCCCATTACCTGATGGAGGCACTGCGCGGCAGCAAGCAGAAGATCATCGTGTTCCTGGTGACGGTATCGACCCTGGTGACGGTGTTCGGCACCTTGATGTATGTGATCGAGGGGCCTGAGCATGGCTTTACCAGCATCCCCAAGGGCATCTACTGGGCCATCGTTACCCTCACCACCGTGGGCTTTGGCGACATCGTGCCGAAGACACCGCTGGGGCAGGTGCTGTCATCGCTGGTGATGATTACCGGTTATTCGATCATTGCCGTGCCAACCGGGATCTTTACCGCCGAGCTGGCCAACGCCATGCGCGGGGAGCAGCTGCAGCATGATTGCCCGACCTGCAGCAAGAAGAACCATGAGCATGGCGCGGCGTTCTGTTCCCGATGTGGGAATGTGCTGTTTCCCAAGCAATGATGTTGCCCGGACCGGCCCTTTCACGGGTAAACCCGCTCCCACAGGTGGTGTGCGGTCCCTGTGGGAGCGGGTTCACCCGGAAGAAGCCGGCACTGGCAGTGGCATAACCAAAGTGTTTTTTGTTCTTTAAACCCTACAAACCCACCCGCTATAGTCGCAGGCAAACTGCCAACACCTTCTCGATAACAAGGAAGCAACGTGAAAAAACTCTTCACCGCCTCGCTGCTCGCCGCAGGCCTTGCCCTGGGCAATTTCGCCCAGGCTGCCCCCACCCTGCTGAACGTGTCCTACGACGTGATGCGCGACTTCTACAAGGACTACAACCCGGCCTTCCAGAAACACTGGGAAGCCGAGCACAACGAGAAGGTCAACGTGCAGATGTCCTTCGGCGGTTCGAGCAAACAGGCGCGAGCGGTGATCGATGGCCTGCCGGCCGATGTCATCACCATGAACATGGCCACCGACATCAACGCCCTGGCCGACAACGGCAAGCTGGTGCCGGACAACTGGGTAAGCCGCCTGCCGAACAACAGCGCGCCGTTCACCTCGGCCACTGTGTTCATCGTGCGCAAGGGTAACCCCAAGGCGCTGAAAGACTGGCCCGACCTGCTCAAGGATGGCGTACAGGTGATCGTGCCCAACCCCAAGACCTCGGGTAACGGCCGCTACACCTACCTGTCGGCCTGGGGCTATGTGCTCAAGCAAGGCGGTGATGAAAACAAGGCCAAGGACTTCGTCGGCAAGCTGTTCAAGCAGGCGCCGGTGCTGGACACTGGTGGCCGTGCCGCCACCACTACGTTCATGACCAACCAGATCGGCGACGTGCTGGTGACCTTCGAGAACGAAGCCGAGATGATCGCCCGCGAGTTTGGCCGCGACCAGTTCGAAGTGGTCTACCCGAGCGTTTCCGCCGAAGCCGAACCGCCGGTCAGCGTGGTCGACAAGGTGGTGGCGAAGAAAGGCACCCAGGCCGCGGCCGAGGAATACCTGAAGTACCTGTGGTCGCCAGCCGCCCAGGAAATCGCCGCACAGAACTACCTGCGCCCGCGTGATGCGACGGTACTGGCCAAGTACACCGACCGCTTCCCGAAAGTGGACTTCCTGTCGGTGGAGAAGACCTTTGGTGACTGGCGCACCGTGCAGAAGACCCACTTCAATGATGGTGGGGTGTTTGACCAGATCTACACCAACAATCAGTAATTGATGTAAGCCTTACCGGCCTCTTCGCGGCTAAAGCCGCTCCCACAGGTACCCCACAGCCCTCAGGTTTTGCACGGTACCGGTGGGAGCGGGCGTGCCCGCGAAGAGGCCGGCAAGGGCAACATCAAACCTGGCGGAATACCAGGGCCTTCAAGCCGCCCGCCGGGTCCACGTCAGGAAATTCCGGCGGGTTCTCCAGCCGCTCGACGAATGCCAGCGAAGGCGCCTGCTCCGCCATTCCCTCGATCAGGAACTCCGGCCCGATGCCCGGGTCGTTCACGCACGCCAGCACCGTCCCTCCCTCGCTCAACAGCTCCGGCAAGCGCCGCAGGATCTTCGCGTAATCCTGGGTCAGCACAAAACTACCGCGCTGGAAGGTCGGCGGGTCGATGATGATCAGGTCGTAAGGCCCGTACTTGCGCACCTTGCCCCACGACTTGAACAGCTCGTGCCCCAGGTACGCCACCCGCGACGCATCGTGGCCATTCAGGCGGTGGTTGTCGCGGCCCCGGGACAACGCCGACTTGGCCATGTCCAGGTTCACCACCTGCTCGGCGCCACCGGCAATCGCCGCCACCGAGAAACCGCAGGTGTAGGCGAACAGGTTCAGCACGCGCTTGCCTGCCGCCTGCTCGCGCACCCAGCGCCGGCCATAGCGCATGTCGAGGAACAGGCCATTGTTCTGCCGCACGCCCAGGTCCAGCAGGTAGGTCAGGCCGTCCTCGACCACCTCGCGCTGCTGGCACGGCTCGCCCAGCAGCCACTGGCCCGGGCTGTCGGGCAGGTAGCGATGCTGGACAAGGATGGCCTGGCCAGCCCACTGCGGGCGCTCGGCGAGCGTGCGCAGCATGGCCTCCAGTTCGGCCAGCTGGCCTTCAGGCGGCTCGCGGAACAGGGCGACCGACAGCACCCCTTGCAACCAGTCGACAGTGACCTGCTCCAGGCCCGCCCAGCAGCGACCACGGCCGTGGAACAGGCGGCGGGTTTCCTGCGGGGCAGGGTCGAGGGCGGCGAGCAGGTGTTGCTCCAGAGTCTGGATCGGCGAAGTCATCATGGGTCGCAGGCAGGCAAAAGCGGCATTCTACCTTGCGAGCCCTTTCGCGGGTAAACCCGCTCCCACAGGATCACCACAGGCCCGAAGCATGTGCAGCACCTGTGGGAGCGGGTTTACCCGCGAAAAGGCCGGCAAGACCACCTCATTCCTCGGCCACAACCCGCGCTGGCCGGAACCACCACCCCTGCTGCATCCCCGCTGCCGCCAACAGGATCAACGCCACCCCCAGCCACTGCAGCGGCGCCAGCCGGTGCCCGAACGCCACCCAGTCCACCAGAATCGCCGCAATCGGATAAATGAACGACAGCGCCCCGGTCAACGCCGTGGGCAGGCGCTGGATGGCGCTGTACAGCAGCACATACATCAAGCCGGTGTGCACCATGCCCAAGGTCACCAGGCTGGCCAGCGCCGGCACTTCACCCGGCAACCCGCCCAGCTTCACCCACGGCGCCAGCAACAGCACACCCGTGGCCACCTGGATCAGCGCGATCAGGTGCGGCGGCGTGCCACTCAGGCGCTTGATGATCAATGCCGCAATGGCATACAGGAAGGCCGCCCCCAGCGCCAGCGCAATGCCCAGCAAATAATCCTCACCGCCACCCTGCCCCGCACCATGGGCACTCACGATCGCCAGCATGCCGAGGAATGCCACGCTCAGCCAGGTAACCTTGGGCAGGGTGATCTTCTCGCCGAGGAACACGGCCGCCAGCCCCACCAGCATGAACGGCTGCACGTTGTACACCGCCGTGCCGATGGCAATCGACGCCCGCGAGTAGGAGGCGAACAGCAGCACCCAGTTGCCGACGATGGCCACACCGCTGGCAATCGCCAGCAGGAATGCGGTGCGGCTGATCACGCCTGGCCGCAGGAAGCCGAACCCCGCGCAAATCGCCAGCAAGGTCACGGCACCGAACACGCAGCGCCAGAACACCACCTCGAGCACCGGCTGGCCGGACACCAGCACGAACCAGCCGATGGTCCCGGAAATCAGCATGGCGGCAACCATTTCCAGCGAGCCACGACGCAATGAACTGTCCATCTCACACCTCCTGTTGACGATGGACACAGTATGCAAAGGTTGCCGGCCGGCCTTCCAGCGGATAACGAAGGAAGATCTGGGTGCTTGCCTTTACTATCAAGGTAAATCACGCGAATAACCTTATCGAGGTGACCATGACCGATGCCATCGACCAACTGCTGATCAACGCGCTGATGGAAGACTCGCGCCGCTCGCTCAAGGCCCTGGCGCAAATCAGCGGGCTGTCGGCGCCCAGCGTCAGCGAACGCCTGCGCCGCCTGGAGGAGCGCGGCGTGTTGCGCGGTTACACCGTAGAGGTAGACCCGCGCGCCTTTGGCTACCAGTTGCAGGCCATCGTGCGCATCCGCCCGCTACCGGGGCAGTTGCAAGAGGTGGAGCGGCAGATCATCGCCATTCCCGAATTCACCGAGTGCGACAAGGTTATTGGCGAAGACTGCTTCATTGCCCGCCTGCATGTACGCTCGATGGAGCAACTGGACACCCTGCTCGACCGCCTCTATACGGTGGCCGAGACCAATACCGCCATCATCAAGAAGACCCCGGTGAAGCGGCGGTTGCCGCCGATGGACTGAGTTTCACCTGTGCCGGCCTCTTCGCGGGCACGCCCGCTCCCACAGAATCTCCACAGTCCAGGATGCTGTGCGGTCCCTGTGGGTGCGGGCGCGCCCGCGAAGCGGCCGGCACAGGGAAAAGCTGACTAATTTTTGTACACAAGAATGTCACCATAGGTGCCATTTTTGTGTGCACTTTTCAAAATGGCGCCCCAATACGTTACACACTTCCCACAACTAATTTTGACCAATCGATCAACTAATAAGCCCGCCAGGAATTTAAATCTGTTCACTTGGTCAACTTATATTCCATTTATTTCATTAACTTATACTTAAAATAGATAGATTAGAAATCATGACCAGCTGAAAGTTGCTTTTCCCTTGGCATGGAACTCGCTTTTGTGTGTTCGTGTTTTGTATACAAACCAATCAAAACATAAGTACACAAGAACCCGCGACGCCGACCCAACATCGGCCGCCGCGCCCCAAACCCTGAGATGCCAACGCTGCACCGACGAGATGGCGAGCCCGTGCGCATGCCCGCTCATCGCAGTCACGTGCATCAGGAGCCCGCCGGAATGAGTACCAGCCTCGACCTTGCCCCTGAACTATCCGTCGCCAGCACCCACCCCGCTTCCCCTCTTGCCGGCCACCAGCCGGAACTTGCCCTGAGCCCGCGCCTGCACAACCGCGACCTCGCCCCGACACGCGTCGAAGGCCGTCGCTGGGGCCGCTACAGCATCTTCGCGCTGTGGACCAACGATGTGCACAACATCGCCAACTACTCGTTCGCCATGGGCTTGTTCGCCCTCGGCCTGGGTGGCTGGCAGATCCTGCTGTCGCTGGCCATCGGCGCGGCGCTGGTGTACTTCTTCATGAACCTCTCCGGCTACATGGGCCAGAAGACCGGCGTGCCGTTCCCGGTCATCAGCCGCATCGCCTTCGGTATCCACGGCGCGCAGATCCCGGCGCTGATCCGCGCGGTCATCGCCATCGCCTGGTTCGGCATCCAGACTTACCTGGCTTCGGTGGTGCTGCGCGTGCTGCTCACCGCCGTATGGCCGCAAATGGCAGCCTACGACCATGACAGCATCCTCGGCCTGTCGAGCCTGGGCTGGGTGTGCTTCGTGTCGATCTGGCTGGTGCAACTGGTGATCCTGGCCTACGGCATGGAGATGGTGCGCCGCTACGAGGCCTTCGCCGGCCCGGTGATTTTGCTGACCGTCGCCGCCCTGGCGGTGTTCATGTACTTCAAGGCCGACGCCCGCATCGCCTGGTCGGTGGCCGAACCGCTGACCGGCTCCGAGATGTGGCGCAACATCTTTGCCGGCGGCGCACTGTGGCTGGCGATCTACGGCACCCTGGTGCTGAACTTCTGTGACTTCGCCCGCTCCTCGCCATGCCGCAAGACCATCCGCGTCGGCAACTTCTGGGGCCTGCCGGTGAACATCCTGGTGTTCGCCATGATCACCGTGGTGCTGTGCGGCGCGCAGTTCCGGATCAACGGCCAGATCATCGACAGCCCGACCCAGATCGTCGCCGCCATCCCCAGCACAGCGTTCCTGGTCCTGGGCTGCCTGGCCTTCCTGATCGTCACCGTGGCGGTGAACATCATGGCCAACTTCGTCGCCCCGGCCTTCGTGCTCAGCAACCTGGCACCACGCCACCTGAACTTCCGCCGCGCCGGGCTGATCAGCGCCACCCTGGCGGTGCTGATCCTGCCGTGGAACCTGTACAACAGCCCGCTGGTGATCGTGTACTTCCTGTCCGGCCTGGGTGCCCTGCTCGGCCCGCTGTACGGGGTGATCATGTCCGACTACTGGTTGCTGCGCAAAGGCTGCATCAACGTGCCGCAGCTGTACAGCGAAGACCCGGCCGGCGCCTACCACTACACCAAGGGCATCAACCTGCGCGCGGTGGCCGCCTTCGTGCCGGCCGCGCTGCTGGCCATCGTCCTGGCCCTGGTGCCCAACTTCCACAGCGTGGCGCCATTCTCCTGGCTGATCGGTGCCGGCATCGCCGCCGCCCTGTACCTGCTGATCGCACCACGCAAACGCCAATACCACGACGTCAGCGGCGAGTGCATCGCCGTTGACCACAGCAGCCATTAGTCAGGGAGGACCGCCCATGCGTATTCTGATCGCCAACGTCAACACCACCGAAGCCATCACCGAAGCCATTGCCGAACAGGCCCGTGCGGTGGCCGCACCCGGTACCGAGATCATCGGCCTCACCCCGTGGTTCGGTGCCGAGTCGGTGGAAGGCAACTTCGAAAGTTACCTGGCCGCCATTGCGGTGATGGACCGTGTGCTGGCCTATGAGGGCCCCTATGACGCCGTGATCCAGGCGGGTTATGGCGAACACGGCCGCGAAGGCCTGCAGGAACTGCTGAACGTGCCAGTGGTGGACATTACCGATGCTGCCGCCAGCACGGCGATGTACCTGGGCCATGCCTACTCGGTGGTAACCACCCTGGACCGCACCGTGCCGCTGATCGAAGACCGCCTGAAGCTCTCCGGCCTGTATGAGCGCTGCGCATCGGTACGGGCCAGCGGGCTGGCGGTGCTGGAGCTGGAAGCCGACCCGCAGCGCGCCGTGGAGGCGATTGTCGAGCAGGCAGAACGCGCCGTGCGTGAGGACAAGGCCGAGGTGATCTGCCTGGGTTGCGGCGGCATGGCCGGGCTGGACGAGCAGATCCGCCAGCGCACCGGCGTGCCGGTGGTGGATGGTGTGAGCGCAGCGGTGACCATTGCCGAATCGCTGGTGCGCATGGGCTTGAGTACCTCCAAGGTACGTACCTATGCCACGCCACGGGCGAAGAAAGTGGTGGGTTGGCCGATGCGGTTCGGGCGTTAGGCATCTTTCGCCTGACCTGGCCTCTTCGCGGGTAAACCCGCTCCCACAGGGACCGCATTGCTCTCGGGGCTTGTGCAGTACCTGTGGGAGCGGGTTTACCCGCGAAGAGGCCGGCATCATTATTCAGGCTTCCTGGCAGAGCAGTACCAGCGGATCAGGTCGGGCAGCTATGTGCACCATCATTCAGGCCCTGGCGCACGTTGCGGCTAAGCAGGCTGGCCTTGCCGTCGTGCCAGGTCAGGGTCAGCACGTAGAGGGTATCGAAGTCGTCGCCGCTCCAGTCCTCGGTGATCACCCGCTCTTCACCCAGGGCCTTGCCAGCCACGGCATTGATCAGGTCGGGGAGATAGCCGTGCGACCAGGCGGTGTACACGGTCGCGTTACGGTACTTGTCGCGCAGCAGCTCTTCGGCCAGTTCGTCAGTGTCGTTGGCGCCGTAGTCGATGTTTACCGGCAAGCCCAGGCGAATGGCACTGGGGCTGATGGTCATCAGCGGGCGGATATAGCTGTAGCTCTCGTCCTTGCTGCCTTCCTCCACATGCCGCGAGGGGTTGGCAGCGAACACGTAATCGGCCTTGCCAAAACGCTCGGGAAGCACGCTAGCCAGGTCCAGCGCACGGTTGAGGCCCTGGCAGTTCAACTGGCCCAACCCTTCGCCGGGTTTCTCGGCGTGGCGCAGGAATACCAGGGTCTGGGTGCCATCCACCGGCTGCGCACGGCTTTCGACAGCCTCCAGCGCCAGCGGTACGGCGAGGGCTGTCAGCACCAGGCTCAGCAACCAGTGACGACGACGGCGGAAGAATGTTGGCAACTTCATCAAGGCAGGCTCGTGTGGCAGAAAAATCGGGTTGACCCGCCACATCACCCCGCCAACAGCACGGCGGGGCATCCTTGTAGTGAATGCCGTCCTTGGCAACGAGTGAGGGTGAGAGTGCCCTGAACCCGTTTGGTTCCTCCCTGGAGGTGGATGCCGTTCCCTGGGCAAGGCTTACGCTAGAGGATGGGTGTTGCTGAATTGTGTAGGGCGCAAGAACATCGGGTTGCAATAGGCCAGTCAATCGTCCCGCGTCAGCACTTCCAGCAATTCGATCTCGAAGGTCAAATCCGAATTCGGCGGAATCGCCCCGACGCTGCGTTCGCCATAGCCCAGATGCGCAGGTACCAGCAGCTTGCGCTTGCCGCCCACGCGCATGCCCATCAGGCCCTGGTCCCAGCCCTTGATCACCCGGCCAGTGCCGATCACGCACTGGAACGGCTTGCCACGTGACCACGACGAGTCGAACTCGCTGCCGTCGGCCAGCCAGCCGGTGTATTGGGTGGTGATCAGGGCGCCTTTGACGGCGGCTTTGCCATCCCCCTCCACAAGGTCGATGATCTGCAGTTCTTGGCTCACGGGGCATACTCCAACGCTGGAAACAAAGCCGCCGTTTTCTCAGGTACGCAACGGTTTGGCAAGTCCGGTCTTGATCAGCCGAGCTGCTCGAAGGCTTCCTGGCCGGTCAGTTCCTTGGTCTGGTTGGCAAAGCAGTACCAGGCGGGTTTCTCTTCGACGAAAATCTGCAGGTCGAAATCCCACTCCTGGTCGCCGTCGAGCAGGCCGACCGGCACGGCATGGAAGTCATTGGCCTTGAGCCGGTAGTACAGGTGCGTACCGCATTGGCCGCAGAAGCCGCGCTGAGCCCACTCGGAGGACTCGTACACGCTGGGGGCGCGCCCTTCGATCACCGGTGGCTGGCTGCAGTGCACCACCAGCAACGGGCCGCCGGTCCATTTGCGGCACATGCTGCAGTGGCAGGCGCTGATATGGGTGTTGTCGACGGTGACCTTGAGCCGGGTGGCGCCGCACAGGCAGGTGCCGTGTTTTTCCAGGGCCATGGCTGGCTCCTTGAGCGGTGGATGGGCCAGCAAGTATAGATGCCTGTGCCGGCGATGAGGCCGGCACAGGCAGCACAAGACAGTTACCCGGGGATCAGATGTACACCGTACCGCGCAGGTACAACGCCGCCCGCCCGCTGATGATCACCCGGCCATTACCCGGCACTTCGCACTGCAACTGACCTTTGCGCGCCCCACCCTGCTCGCAGCGCAGCGCGTTTTTACCCAGGCGCTCGGCCCATACCGGCGCCAGCGAGGTGTGCGCCGAGCCGGTCACCGGGTCTTCGTTCACGCCAACCCGCGGGCCGAACCAGCGGGTGACGAAATCAAAGCCACCGCCTGCCGCCGTCACGGCGATACCGCGCACGTCGAAGGCCGACAGCGCAACGAAGTCCGGCTTCAGGGTGTCGAGCAACAGGGCGTCATCGATCACTACCAAATAGTCGTCACTGCGGTACAGCGCCTGTGCCTGGCTAAGGCCCAGCGCCTGCAACAGGCCCGGCGGGATGTCCACGGCGACCGGCTGCTTGGCCGGGAAGTCCATGGCCAGCAGCCCATCGGCATTGCGGCTGACACGCAGCTCGCCACTGCGGGTGTTGAAGCGCAGCACCTGCGCCTGCTCGCCCAGTTGTTCGAACAGCACATAGGCCGAGGCCAGGGTGGCATGGCCGCACAGGTCGACTTCCACGGTCGGGGTGAACCAGCGCAAGTCGAAGGTTTCGCCGTTGCGCACGAAGTAGGCGGTTTCCGACAGGTTGTTCTCTTCGGCGATGCGCTGCAGCACATCGTCCGGCAGCCAGCTTTGCAGCGGGATCACTGCCGCCGGGTTGCCCCCGAACGGTTCGGTGGAAAACGCATCGACCTGGAAGATATCGAGTTGCATGCACACACTCCTTGTTGCCCGATCACGGCCAGGCAAATGTATGAAAAAGGGTTATTGGCGTACCGGGGTCAACACGGCTTCACCGGCAAAGAACGCCTGCAGGTTGCGCAGCACCAGGGCCACCGTGTCGCGCGCTGCCTCCGGCGACTGGCCGGCCACATGGGGCGTGAGGACGGTGTTGCCGAGCGCCTTGAGGGCATCGGGCACAGCCGGCTCGTCATCGAACACATCCAGTGCCGCACCCGCCAGCCGGCCGTGCTGCAGCGCGGTCACCAGGGCCTGGGTGTCGACCACGCTGGCACGGGCGATATTCACCAGGTAGCCCTCGGCCCCCAGTGCCTCGAGCACTTGGGTATCGACCAGGTGGCGAGTGTTGGCACCGCCGGGGGTGGCCACCACCAGGATGTCAACGGCATCGGCCAGGTGCAGCGGGCTGTCGTACCAGGTGTAGGGCACATCCTGGCGCGGCGTGCGGCTGTGGTAGCTGACGGGCATGGCGAAGCCCAGATGGGCGCGCCTGGCGATCGCCAGCCCCACCGCACCAAGGCCGAGAATGCCCAGGCGCTTGCCACTCACCGAGGGGCTGATCACCCGGTTCCATTCGCCCCGGCGGGTACTGGCATCGGCGCGGGGAATGTCGCGCAACAGCGCCAGCAGCAGGGCAAGGGCGTGGTCGGCGACCGCCTCGGCATTGGCCCCGGCGCCGTTGGTGACGGTGATGCCGCGCGCAGCGGCGGCGGCCAGGTCGACCTGCTCGTAGCCGGCACCGATCACGCAGATGATCTGCAGTTTGGGCAGAGCGTCGATTTCGCCGCCAGTCAGGCCCAGCGGGCCGCGGGTGAGCACGGCCTCGATTTCATGGGCATGGCGCTGGATGGCCTCGGCCCGAAGTTGCGGCGAGGGGGCACGGATCAAGCGGTAGCCGGCCTGCTCCAGCAGGGGCAGGTAGTCGTCGACGGTTTCCACCAGCACCAGGACAGTCTTGTGCATGCCACCTCCTTTTCTTGAAGTGGCATTATGCGGAGTCACTGGCCAGTACAGTCAACCGAAATAACGAGGTGAAACTGCACTGTTCTGCTTAGCTCCGCGCATGCTCTTGCTCTTGCTCTTGCTCTTGCTCTTGCTCTTGCTCTTGCTCTTG